>NZ_JAVRBF010000026.1:0-108070 GCF_032436805.1 Streptomyces sp. P17
CAACGTCGGCCTTCAAGACCACAACCGGGTCTCGAAGGCCGACGTCACGCAGGGCCCCGGATTAACCAACAGCGTCCCGAGCGCCGCGGGGCCCTTCGCCGTACATAAAAATTCTGTGAGCACGCGGTACAACCATTCACAGGCCTCGTGGATCAAACCATGTGTACCAAGGGCCACACCCGCGCCTCGCGCGGAGGCCTCACCATCGACTTTCCGAGGTCTTCATGAAGCTTCGCCGTGCCCTGGCCGCAGCGGCCGCGACGGCCGCCATAGCGCCGATCGCACTGCTGTCCGCGCCCGCGTTCGCCACGGAGGAGACGTCGCCGTCGCCGTCCGCGACCGAGAGCACGCCGAGCGCTCCGGAGACCACCCCCGAGAGCACGCCCAGCGCCGACGCGTCGACCCCGGCCGCCCAGGACACGACACCCGCGCCCAGCAGCTCCTCCCCGTCCACCGAGGAGAGCAGCCCGGCCCCGTCGGCCAGCAGCCCCGCCGCCACCGAGAGCTCCCCGGCCCCGACCGGGAGCACCCCGTCCGACGACGGGTCCGAGGACGAGGAGGGCGGCGACGAGGTCGTCGAGGAGTGCCCGGTCGACGAAGAGGGCGACCCGATCTACGACATCAGCGAGGTGCTGCACAGCTCGCTGACCGGCCTGCCCGAGACCGTGGTGGCGGGCAGCGGCTGGACGAACTTCACGTTCAACGTCAGCAACTCCAGCGACGAGACGATCGAGGACATCATGCCCGTCGTCGGCGTCGCCGCGATGGACCGGGAGCTGGAGGACGACTACACCGACCTCGTCACCGTCCAGGTCAGGAGCGGCGGCAGCTGGGTCGACCTCGCCACCCAGTTCGGCGAGGGCGGCGCGCTCAACACCTTCACGCTTGAGGGCGGCCAGTCGATCAGCTACGACCTGCGGGTGAACATCAGCCGCGAGGTCCCGAGCGCGGTCGGCATCGCCATCGGTCTGGCCGAGTACTCCACCGAGAACGCCTGCTGGACCTCCGAGGACGAGAACTACGGCATCTACTTCTTCGAGGTCCTCCCCGCCGGCTCCAAGCCGGGCAAGCCGAACGACTCCAAGCCGCAGACCGGCGGCAAGGACGAGATCACCGACGTCAACGAGGTCGACGTCGACGGTGAGCTCGCCGAGACCGGTTCGGACTCCAACCTGCCGGCCCTCGCCACCATCGGTGGTATCGCGATCGTCGCCGGTACGGGCGTGGTGTTCGCGATGAAGCGCCGCAAGGTGGGCGCGGAGGCGTAAAGCCTCGACAAAAGAGCCTCGACAGACTCAACGCAAGAAAAGAGAAGGACCTGCGCTCGGAGGGGGGCGCAGGTCCTTCTCGTTTCCCGCTACTGCCTCTTCGGCGGCACCGCCGGCATCCCCAGGAACGGCAGCCGCAGCGCGCCGAACGCCTCCACCGGGACCGTGGGCGCCTTCGGCTCGACCGGCTGGAGCCGCTCGTACGGCCGGTCCTGCGCCGGACGCGGGTCCTCCTCGCCCTTGTTGGGCCAGAACGACATCGCCCGCTCGGCCTGTGCGGTGATGGTCAGGGACGGGTTCACGCCCAGGTTCGCGGAGACCGCGGCGCCGTCGACCACCGAGATGCCCGGGTGGCCGTAGAGCCGGTGGTACGGGTCGATGACTCCGGTCTCGGGCGAGGCGCCGATGGGGCAGCCGCCGAGGAAGTGGGCGGTGAGGGGGGTGCCCATCAGTTCGCCGACGTTGGAGCCCGCGAAGCCGTTGATCTCGGCCGCGATCGCCGAGGCGGCCTCGGTGGCGGCGCTGATCTGCATGGGGTTGGGGGCGCCGTGCCCCTGGCGGGCGGTGAGCATGCCCTTCCCCACGCCGTCCGGTTTCAGGTACGTCGTCAGGGAGTTGTCCAGGGACTGCATCACCAGGCCGATGATGGTCCGCTCCGACCAGCGCCGGTTGGACAGGGAGCGCAGGATCAGCAGCGGATGCCGGACCGCGTTGCCCAGCCACGCGGCGACGCGTGAGGCGCCCTCGGTGTAGGGGACCTGAAGGATCGTCAGGCTGCCCATCGAGTTGGAGCCCTTGCCGTAACGGACCGGCTCGATATGGGTGTTGGCGTCGGGATGGACGGACGACGTGATCGCGACACCGCGCGTGAAGTCGACCTTCTTCTCGCCGGTGACCTTGCGGTAGCGCCGGTTGTCGGTCTGCGCGCCCACCAGCGCCTCGGAGTTGGTCCGGGTCAGCTCGCCCAGCTTCGGCGAGAGATACGGCAGCTGGCCGCCGGCCTTCATCCGGTGCAGCAGGGTCTGGGTGCCGTAGGTGCCGGCGGCGAGGACGACGCGGCGGGCCTTGAAGGTGCGGCCCTCGCCCTTCCTCCGGTCCGTCGGGAGGGTCGCGACCGCGTACCCGCCCTGCGAGTCGTCGGTGATGGACACCACCGTCGTCATGGGGTGCACGACCGCGCCGGCCTTCTCGGCGAGGTACAGGTAGTTCTCGTTCAGGGTGTTCTTCGCGCCGTGGCGGCAGCCCGTCATGCACTCGCCGCACTCGGTACAGGCCTTGCGGGCCGGTCCCGCTCCGCCGAAGTAGGGGTCGTTCACCTGCTCACCGGGCTTGGCCTTCGTCGTACCGTCCGCGTCCTCGCCGTCCCCGAAGAAGACACCGACCGGCGCCATGTGGAAGGTGTCGCCGACGCCCATCCGCTGCGCCGCGGCCTTCAGATGGACGTCGGACGGGGTCATCGTCGGGTTGAGCCGTACGCCGAGCATGCGCTGGGCCTGGTCGTAGTACGGCTTCAACTCCTCCTGCCAGTCCGTGATGTCCCGCCACTGCGGGTCCTCGAAGAACGGCTTCGGCGGTACGTAGAGGGTGTTGGCGTAGTTGAGCGAGCCGCCGCCCACGCCCGCGCCGGCCAGGACCATGACGTTGCCCAGCAGATGGATGCGCTGGAGGCCGAACATCTTGAGCTTCGGCGCCCAGAGGTAGTTCTTCAGGTCCCAGGAGTTCTTGGGGAGGGTCTCGCGGGTGAAGCGGCGGCCGGCTTCCAGGACGCCGACGGTGTAGCCCTTCTCCGTGAGGCGGAGGGCGGTCACCGAGCCGCCGAAGCCGGAGCCGACGACGATGACGTCGTAGTCATAAGCGTCCTGAGGCACGTGCGTTCTCTCCTTTGAGCAAGCAGTGCGGAGGGGGTCCCCAAAGGGGTCTAACGGAACCGGAAAGCCTTCATCAGGCGCAGGCTGCGGCTCATGAACGCCGCGTACTTCTCGTCGTCCATGCCCAGCGACGGCGCCATCGGCAGCAGCCGCTGGTGGGCCACCGTCTGGGCCTCGGTGTACTTGAGGATGCCCTCGGAGCCGTGGCGGCGGCCGAGGCCGGAGTCCTTCATGCCGCCCATCGGGGACTGGACGCTGCCGTAGGCGGGGGCGTAGCCCTCGTTGACGTTGACCGTGCCGGTGCGCAGCCGGGCGGCGACCGCGCGGCCGCGGCTGCCGTCCTTCGTCCAGACCGAGGAATTGAGCCCGTACGGCGTGGAGTTGGCGTGCTCGACGGCCTCGTCCTCGGACTTGAAGCGGTAGATCGAGACGACCGGGCCGAAGGTCTCCTCCGTGCAGACCGCCATGGGCGCCTCGACGCCGTCGAGGATGGTCGGCTCGAAGAAGTACGGCCCGATGTCCGGGCGGGCGACACCGCCGGCGACGAGCTTGGCGCCCTTGGCGACGGCCTCCTCCACATGCCGCTTGACGGTCTCCAGCTGGCGCTCGCCGACCAGGGAGCCCATGTCGGCGCCGTAGGCGAGGGAGCGGCCGAGGCGCATGGCCTTGGTGCGGGCGGCGAAGCGCTCCAGGAAGGCGTCGGCGATCGACTCGTGGACGTACAACCGCTCGATGGAGATGCACAGTTGGCCGGCGGAGGAGAAGCAGGCGCGGACGGCGCCGGCGGCGGCCTTCTCGATGTCGGCGTCCTCCAGCACCAGCATGGCGTTCTTGCCGCCGAGTTCGAGGGAGACCCCGACCAGGCGGGCGGCGGCGCCCTGGGCGACCTCGCGGCCGGTGCGGGTGGAGCCGGTGAAGGAGACGTAGTCGGCGTGCTTGACGACCTCGGGTCCGATGACCGGCCCGTCGCCGAGCACGACCTGGAAGACCTCGGCGGGCAGACCGGCCTCGATGAGGAGGTCACGGGCCCACAGGGCGGTCAGGCAGGTCTCCGTGTCCGGCTTCATGACGACGGCGTTGCCCGCGACGAAGGCCGGCAGCGCGTCGCCGACCGACAGCTCCAGCGGGTAGTTCCAGGGCGCGATCTGGCCGACGACGCCGCGCGGGTGGCGCAGCTCGGTCACCTTGGTGAGGGTCGGGATGGCGCCGGTGTGCCGCTTCGGACGCAGGTAAGCGGCGGCCCTACGGCCGTAGTGGCGGGCCGCGACGGCGACGGCCTGCACCTCCTCGTGGGCGTGCAGCCGCGCCTTGCCGGTCTCCAGCTGGATCAGGTCCAGGACCTCGGCCTGGCGCTCCAGCACCAGGTCGTGGAAGCGCAGCAGCACGGCGGCGCGCTGCCGTACCGGGGTCTCCGCCCAGACCGCCTGGGCGGCGCGGGCCGCGGCGAAGGCCTTCTCCACGTCCTCGGGCGTGGACTCCGGCAGGTCCGCCAGCTTCTCGCCGGTGAACGGCGTGTGGTTGGCGGTACGGCCCGAACCGGCCACGCCCCGGGTCAGCTGGGCGACCAGCTCGGGGGTGACCACGTCTGCGGCGGTGCGGGCGCCCTCCGGAGCGGGGGCGAGGGGGTTCGTGCCGGTCTGTGCCGGGGCCTGCGAGTCCGTCATGACGCGCAGGGTATGCCGCGGCGGAGCCTTTGTGTACCCGGCGGTAACGGGGATTCACCGAGTGCTCACATGGTGCCAGTGACCGCTGGCAACGAATGCGCTGATCAGGGCGTTGGGGCAATCCTGAGCCGGTCGCGGGCGTTCTTGAAAACCGCGGTGCCCTGCTGCTCGTCCGCCGTGCCCTTGGGCATCTCGACCCGCAGCTCGTACAGCCGGCCGTCGTCGGTGCGGACCAACAGCTCCATGACCCGGCGCCGGGCGTCCTTGTCGCCGTAGGTGCTGTCGGACTGCACGGCCTCCCAGCCCTTGAGGGTGGTGTCCGTGTACTGCGTGTTCGCCCCGCCGGAGAACTCCCAGGTCGCCGCGTGCTGCTTCGCCTGGCTCAGGGGGGTGCCGGGGGCCTTGTCCCACTGGGTGAGGCGGACCTGGACGGTTCCGGCCGCGTACTCGACCATGCGGGGCTGGTAGGTGTCGCTGCCCTGGCGGGCGAACTCCTCGTACTCGGCGGGGAGGGCGAGGGTGGCGTGCATGGCCTTCTCGGGGTGGGACGTCAAGGCGGAACCCGAGGTGTTCTTCGTCTCCGCGCCGCTGTCGGGCCCGGTGAGGAAGGAGATGCCGAGCCAGGCGCCGCCGATCAGGAGACCGCCCACGAGGGCCGGCAGAAGGGGGCGGCGGCGGGGTCGTACGACCGGTACCGGCTCGGCGGACGTGTCCTCGTCCGCCGCCGGCCGCATCGTTGCGATGTCGTCGCCGAACTCCTCCAGCCTTGAGGCGTCCTGCGGCTCCGGCTCCTCGGGCGCCACCGCCTTCAGCGCCGCCGCGGTCTCCTCGGCGTCAGGACGCTCGCCGGGGTCCTTGGCCAGCAGCCGGACGAGGAGCGGGCCGAGGGCGCCGGCACGCTTCGGCTCGGGCGGGTCGGCGGCGAGGATCGCGGCGAGCGTGGACTCCATCGTCGTACGACGGAAAGGCGACCAGCCTTCCACGGCGGCGTAGAGGAGGACGCCGAGGGACCACAGGTCGGAGGCGGGGCCCGCAATGCGGCCGGACATGCGCTCGGGGGCGATGAACTCCAGGGAGCCGACGAACTCGCCGGTCGCGGTGAGGGGTTCCTCGCCCTGGACATGGGCGATGCCGAAGTCGGTGAGGACGATCCGGTCGTGCCGTCCGAGCAGGACGTTGGCGGGCTTGACGTCCCGGTGCACGATGCCGACGGAGTGCGCGGCGCGCAGGGCGCCGAGGACGGCCAGGCCGATACGGGCGCACTCGGAGGGCTCCAGGGGGCCGCGCCGGAGCACCTCGTGCAGGGACTCGCCGCGCACCAACTCCATGACGATCCACGGGAGTCCGTCCTCCTCCACGACGACGTCATGAATGGAGACGGCGGACGGATGATCGATCCGAGCGGCGGCGCGGGCCTCGCGGTGGAGCCGGTGCGCGGCCCGCTGGTAGGCCTCGTCCTCGGGCTCGCCGGGCAACCGGGGCTGTTTTACGGCGACTTCGCGGCTCACGAGCTCGTCGTGGGCCCGCCAGACGGTACCCATGCCGCCGGGGCCGATCCGCTCGGTCAACCGGTAGCGCCCACCGACCACACGTCCGTCGCGCTGGCGTTCGCCGCCGTCACTCATGCCCCATGCCTATCGTGCGCGGCGGGTGCTTGTCGACGCGAGGCGTTTCAGGGCTTGCTCAGGTCTCGCTCAGGGCTTGTGTATCTCCCAGTTGTCGATCGTCGTCCGCGCGATCTCCCGGCTCTCCTCGGTGAAGTAGCCCTCGGCCGGGTAGTCGATCCACAGCCGGTACATGTCGCCGTTGCCCGCCCGGTAGTAGAGCACCCGGGCCTCACGCTTGAGCGGGGCCGTCGTGCTCGTCGTCGTGTAGAAGACGGTGTTCTCGGCGGCCTCCCGCTCCTTCCACGTGGTCTCCTTCGGCTTCCCCCTGGGCGCGGGGGAATCGGCGATGTCCCAGGTGTACTCGCCGTCCTTGAGCATCTCCCAGTCGGCGAACGCCTTTTCGCTGGCGGTGGCCGGGATCTCGCCGTCCGTGTCGTCCTTCTTCACGTCGCGGTCGACGGTGATCCGCACCACCCCGCTGGGGTCGGCGTACGCCACGACGGTCCCGTCCGAGTCGGTCGCGGCGGGGAGCTCCTTGAAGCCCGGGGGCACCTTGATGCTGGCCCCGACCTTCGTGCCGAGGTCCTTCGTCTTCCAGGAGTCCGTCTTCTCACCCGCGAACGGGTCGGCGATCACCAGGTACGCGGCAGCCACCGCGATGGCCGCGACCGCCGCGCCGATCGCGGTCAGCGACTTGCCGCCGAGCCGGACCCCCCTTTGGGTTCCCCCGAGTTGGACCACCTGCGTCGGCGCGGGCGCCGGAGGATTCGCCGCCTTCTCCAGCAGCGCCCGCGTCTGCGCGGCGTTGGGCCGGCGGGCCGGGTCCTTCTGGAGCAGGCCGGTGATGACCTCGGCGAGCGGGCCCTGCGCGGAAGCGGGCGCGGCCGGGGTCGCGTTGAGGACGGACTGGAGCGTGGCCGGGGTGTTGCTGCGGCGGAACGGCGAGACGCCCTCCGTCGCCGCGTACAGCACCACCCCGAGGGACCACAGGTCGCTCGCGGGGCCGGGACGCTGGCCCAGCACGCGCTCGGGCGCGATGTACTCGGGCGAGCCGACGAAACCGCCGGTGTCGGTCAGGTTGGTCTCGCCCTCGATCTGGGCGATGCCGAAGTCGGTGAGCACGACGCGCTCGTGCCGGCCGAGCAGCACATTGTCCGGCTTCACGTCCCGGTGCAGGATGCCCGCCGCGTGCGCGGCCTCCAGCGCGCCGAGCACTTCGAGGCCGACGCGGGCCGCCTCGCGGGCGCCGAGGGTGCCCTCCTGGAGGACGTCGCCCAGCGAACGGCCCTGCACCAGCTCCATGACGATCCACGGCTGGTCGTCCACGACCGCGACGTCGTGCACATTCACGACGGCCGGGTGGTCGAGCCGGGCCGCGGCGCGGGCCTCGCGGCGCATCCGCTCGAAGGCGTTGGCACGTTCGCGTTCGGGAAGATGGTCCGGGATCCTGGGCTCCTTGACGGCCACCTCACGGTCCACCGTCTCATCCTTGGCCCGCCACACCGTGCCCATACCGCCGTGCCCGAGCTTGCTCAACAGGCGGTAACGGCCCCCGATCAGCCGTCCGGCACCAGGGTCCTGGGCGGCGGCGGCCTGCTGCGGCGGAACGACCTGGGTGGGCGCCGCGTACGGGTTGCCCGGATGCGGCACATGGTCCGCGTGCGGCACGGCTGCCGACGGTCTCGGCGGTTGCAGGCCAAAACTGGTTGGCTCGTCGGACCCGTAAGGGACTCCCCCGTTGTTGCTCATGCGTCCATCCATATCGCGCCAAGGGCCCCGTTATCCACTTCGAACAGTGTCCGGTCACACACCCGTGACCCGGGGCGGGGCTTATCTCCCATTTATGTACGTGCGGGGGGACAGCGACGGTGAAGGGGTGACCGAGGGGGAGACCGACGTACTCACTGATGTTCCCGGACTCGAACTCGACGGTGGCGGAACGTTTCCGCTGCCCTCCCCGTTCACCAGCAGCGCCACCGCCGACACCCCCGCCACCGCCACCGCGGCAACCAGGAGCACGCTCACCAGCACGCCCCGCCGGGACCGCCACACCGACGGGACCGGCGCCGGTCCCGGTGGGCGGCCCATGGCCAGGAAGTCCCGCAGCATCCGCTCCGCCCGCGCCGCGTCCAGGCGCCGTAGCGGATCGCGCTCCAGCAAGCCCTGTACGACCGGCAGCAGCGGCTCGGCCTGCGAGGGCGGCCGTATCTCGTCGAAGACGACCGCGTGCAGGATGCCGCCCAACGAGTCGCGCAGGAACGGCGATTCACCGCTCACAGCCGTGCACAGCAGCGCTCCCACGGACCACAGGTCGGAGGCGGGCCCGGTCCTGGCGCCGGCCATCCGCTCGGGTGCCGTGTACTCGGGCGAGCCCACGAAGGTGCCGGTCTCGGTGAGGGTGCTGGCCCCTGCGATCCGGGCGATGCCGAAGTCGGTGAGCACGACACGGCCGGTGGCGGCTTCGATGAGGACGTTCGCGGGCTTGATGTCCCGGTGCAGCACACCGGCGGCGTGCGCGGCGCGCAGCGCGCTCAGCAGATCGGCGCCGATCCGGGCGGCCTCCACGGCGTCGACGGGCCCGTGCCCGGAGATCCGGTCGTCGAGCGAGCCGCCGTCGATCAACTCCATGACGATGTACAGCCGTTCTGCGTGCTCCACGACATCGTGCACGACGATGATGTGCGGATGCCGCAGCCGCGCGACCGCCCGGGCCTCGCGGAGCGTGCGCTCACGGCGCCGTCGCAGGGCCCCCGGGGAGAGCAACTCGGCCTCGTCGAAGGGGAACTCCTTCACCGCCACGCGCCGCTTGAGCAGTTGGTCGGTGGCCCGCCAGACCACCCCCATCCCGCCACGCCCGATCCGCTCGTCCAGACGGTAACGGCCCGATATGACACGGAAGTTGCTCTCCCCCTGATCCTCATGGGCCGCCATACGCCCCATCATGCCCCGCCGGACGGCCCCCTTCCGCGGCGCTGACCGGCCAAGTGTGCGGTCACCCAATGCTGGAGCCGGTGGGCGATCATTCTCGGCCACGGCCTGTTTCGAAAATGATATAGAGCACGGTAAATAACCAAGGGATACGCGCCATACAGGGCAAAACGGATGGCTGGAATCATGCTGTCATGTGGATCACGGAAGCTTTGCCTTTCCCTTATGGGAAGCACGCTGAAGCGCCTTTCCGTCACGAGCGTCGCGGCGGTGGCGATATTCGCTACGACCACAGTGACCAACGCCAGCGCGGCGAGTGGCGGAGCCGCGTGCCCGGTGACCGGCGCCTCGGGGAGCATGACGTTCACCAACTGGTCAGAGAACTATGTGGACATCAGCGGCTGGGTCAAGGACAAGGGTCGTGTCCCCCGTCGTGGTGTAGCCGATCACGGTCCGTCGCCTCCGCTTCGGAGCCGTCCGGTACGTGCCGCTGCGGTCCGTCGTGCGATCACCGCTGGTCCCGGCTCGGCGAGCCCCAACAGGGCCGCCGGCGAGGGCGATTCGGGCCGCGACCTGCGGATTCCGCCAGCTTGATCGGCTACACCACTCGGCGGGACGCCATCAGGACAAGGCTGCCGACGGTCACCATATGGAAGGCGGTACGGTAGTCCGCTCTTGCTTTGACTGGGCCTGAAGCCCCCGCACAACAACCCGCTGTAACTGCGACTCAGGCAAATGGCATTGGAATCGTTGACGTATCGGCCCACGCGATTTGCGGATGGGCCGATACGCGACTGCTTTCCGTGAATTCGTCGCCCCGGTGGGTCACGACGCTTCCTGGAAGCCCCGCAGGATCCAGTCGAACTGCTTTCTGGTGGTGGCCCAGTCGTCGGCCGGCGAGGACGCGTAGATGGCGTACTCGGTGCCGTCACTATTCATGTACCCGACGTCGATCGCACGGTAGGGCCCCGGGAAGTAGTGCGGCCCGTCCTTGGCCAGCGCGTTCCACGTGTACTCCCAGCGGGCGCCCGGCAGGTCGCGGAAAAGCTCCTCCTTGAGGCTTAGCCGCTTGTAGTCACGCAGCCGCTGTGAGAGCCACTTCTGGTCCAGGTTGCTCATGTGCTCGTACGAGGTGCTGAAGTCCGGCGCGGTGTCGACGGCGACCCGCACGAGGTGCTTGCCATTGTCGGGCGAGTAGTCGACCTGCTGGAGGCCGTCCTGGTCGATGGAGACGGACCGCTTCCACCCCTTGGGCAGGGAGATGCTGAAGCCCACCGGGTCGTTGCGCCGCTCCCAACCGGCGGGAACCGCCCCCTGACCGCCATCGTCGCTCGGCGGGGCACTGGCACTCGGAGTCGGAGTCGGCGATACAGAGGCGGAGTCGCCGGAGCTGCCCGTGCCGAACTGCTGGAGCGCGACCGCGACAGCCCCGCCGACGATCGCCGCGAGGGCGACGACCAGGGCGAACGTACGCAGGCGGTGCCGCTTCGGCGGCACGGGTACGGGTCCGATCGTCACCGGCCGATACGGCGTGGCGGCGGCCGTCTTCGCGCGGGTACCGGTGCCGGTCCCCGTCTCCGTGGCGTCGTACCCCGCCTGCCCCGCAAGCGCATACGACTGCGCCGCACTCGACGGTCGTCCCGCCGCCTCGGCGAGCATCTGCTCGGCCTGCGCCGCGCTGGGCCGCTCTGCTGGATCCTTGCGCATCAGCGCGGCGAGGACGGGCCCCAGCGCACCCGCGTTGACCGGTGCGGCGGCTTCCTCCTCGACGACGGCCTGCATGGTGCCGAGGGGCGAGGTACGGCGGAACGGCGAGCGGCCCTCCACCGCCGTGTACAGGGTGGCGCCGAGCGCCCAGAGGTCGGATGCCGGGCCCGGATCGTGGCCGCGGATCCGCTCCGGGGCGAGGTAGTCGACGGAGCCGACGACCTCTCCGGTGCGCGTGATCGTCGTATCGCCCTCGATCTGGGCGATGCCGAAGTCGGTGAGCAGGACACGGCCGTCGTCGCCGAGGAGGACGTTGCCGGGCTTGACGTCTCGGTGAAGGACGCCGGCGGAGTGGGCGGCACGTAGGGCACGGAGCACCCACAGGCCGATCCGGGCGGCCTCGCGCGGCTCGACCCGGCCGCGCTCCTTGACCGCGTCCGCCAGCGAGTGCCCCTCGACCAGCTCCATCACGATCCACGGCCGGGCGTCGTGATCGAGCACGTCGTGCACGGTGACGACCGCGGAGTGGTTGATCCGCGCGGCGGCCCGGGCCTCCGCCCGGGTGCGGGCGAGGAGCCGCTCCTGGTCGCTGTCGGAGACGAAGTGCGCGGCGGTCAACTCCTTGATGGCGACGGCCCGGTGCAGCACCTCGTCGTGCGCACGCCACACGCGGCCCATACCGCCGCTGCCGATGGCGTCGGCCAGTCGGTAACGCCCGGCGAGGAGCCGGCCCTGCATCTGATTCACGTTGCCCCGCAATGCTCTTGACAGGGTCAGATTAGGGACCGGGTCGCGTGCAGGGAACAAGCGGGGTGACACAGAGACAGCACTGTGACGGTTGCCGTCACCCAGAGTTCGGGGTGCGGATCAGCCGGTGACCTGATAGGTGGCCGACGCCTGCTCGAACAGCCGCGTCACCTCGTCCCGTTCCGCCTCCGGGCCGCGCACCTGCACCACGTGGTACCGGTCCCCGATCAGGATCGCGAGATTGCGCACGAACCGCTCGCGCCCCTCGTCGTCGGTCCAGGTGAACTGGCCCTCGGCCATGGTCCGTCCGCCCACCTCGATCGTCTTCAGACCGGTCGAGGTGGCCCAGCTGGAGTCCCGGTACGGCTGGAGCTCGGGCTCGTCCTCGCGCTGGTACGCCATCGGATCGCTGCCGAACTCGTCGGCGGTGTCCCGGCCCGGCACGACGATGAGCTCGAAGTCGCCGAGCGCGTAGACGACTTGTCCGCGACCGTTCTTCCCGGTGCGGTCCCAGCCGTTGGCGACGGCGACGCGGAAGCCCTCGTCGTCCGCGCGCAGGGCGAAGCCGTCGGCGACGTCGGGGCCGGTGGTCTGTGACCCGGCCGAACCCGCCGACTCCGAGCGGGCGTTGTCCCCGGGTTCCCCGGCGGGCGAGGTCTGGTCGGGCCGGGGCTCACTGCTGGCCTCCGGCGCCTGGCTGACCTCGCCCGTGGCGCCGGTCCGGTCGGTGTCGTCGGCGCCGCTGGTGTCGGCCTTGGGCATGAAGAGCATGGCGTACGCGATGGCCCCGGCCATCAGCAGCAGGATCAGCACGAGCAGGGTACGGCCGAGGCGGCGGGGCGAACCCGCCTCCTGCCGGGCGCGCTTGTGCCGCCCGTGGTGCGCCGGCAGCCCGGCGCGCCGCCTGCGCACCAGCTCGCCCCTGCGGCGCACCACCGGCAGCCGGCTGGCGTCGGCGGGCGGCACGGCGACGACATGCGCCCCGGCCTCCGGCTCGGGTGCGGACCGCACGAGGGAACGCAGCCAGCCGCGCAGCTCCTCGAAGTCGATCCGCTCGGTGGGGTCCTGCCGCAGCAACGACTCGACGACCGGCCGCAGCGGCCCGCACTCCTCCGCGAAGGCGGGCGGTTCGGCGCACACCATCTGCACGAGCTCGGCGGTGGACTCCTCCGGATACGGCGCATGCCCCTGTACGGACCGGAACAGCAGCGCCCCGAGCGCCCACAGGTCGGTCGCCGGGCCGATCGGCGCCGCCAACTGCCAGTTCTCGTGCACGGGCCCGGCCTGCTCGGGCGCCCACCGCTCGGTGACGGGGCCGACCACGGCCATACGGGCCTGGCGGGCACGCTCGGCGGCGAGCGCGGTGGCGGGACCCCGGCGGACGGGGGCGGTGGCGGCCGGCTCGTCCCAGCGGCTGGGGGGCGGGGCGGCGGGGGCGGGGACGGTGGGGTTGGGTACGAATCCGGCGGCGGCCCCGCCCGGGGGCAGCGCGGTACGACCAGGTCCGGCCTGGCCCGTCTGCCGTTCACCGGCCTCCGGCAGGACGCCACCGGCCCCGGTGCGAGGTGCGGCACCGTGCCAGGACGTGGGGCGTACGCCGTACGGGTCGGCGATCTGCCCCGGGGGACCGGCGGCCGGGGTGGACTGCTGGACACCGGTTGCCGAGGGATACGGCGACGGCGCGCCGCCGGCCGAGGGATACGGCGGTTGGCCCGCACCGGTGGCCTCGGGGGCCGGACGCGCACCCGGCAAGGCGGCTCGGCCGTTCTGCGCCTCCTGCACCCGGGCCGCGGCCCGTGCCCCCGCCCGGTACGCGGCGATCGCTCCGGCCCGCGCCGCCCGGACGTCCCCGCCGGCCTCCACGGCCCGGGGCGCGGGCGCACCGGCTCCGCCGCCGGGATTCGCGCTGCCGCCCGTCGCGGTGACCGGCGGCAGCCCACCGGCCTCCCGGGCCTCGATCGCGGCCCGCCGGGCGGCCTCGGGGTCCACCTCGACGGAGACGGAATCGCCCGGGGCGCCGCCCGAAGCACCGCCGGGCCCGCTCAAGCCCGCGCCGCCCTCGTCATCGTCCGCGGGCACCGGGTCGTACCCGCACAGCGCCTCTTCCGCCGCCCCGACGGCCAGCCCGGTCAGCATGACCCGCCCGTCGTCGCAGACGAGGACGGTACGGGCGGTGATGTTCCGGTGCACCCAGCCGTGCGCGTGCAGCACCCGCAGCGCCATCAGCACATCGGAGGCGACCTCGGCCGCCCGGTACGGCGTCAGCGGCTTCTCGGCGAGCAGCGCGGCCAGCGGTCGCGCCGACACCAACTCGCTGACGATCCACAGCGAACCGCCCTCGGCGAACACGTCGAAGACCTGGTCCAGCCGGGGATGGTCCGGTAACCGGGCCGCGGCCTGCGCGGCCTCGACCGCCCGCCGCACGGCCGGATCGGTGGGCCGCCGGGTACTGCCACGTGCCGCGGGCCGCCGCACCGCGCCCCGCTCACGCGCGGTGAAACCATCGGGCAGCCCCTGGTCGTCGAGCACCTCCGCCTCGACGACCTCGGGCAACGGCACCTGCCTGACCAGGACTTCCTGTCCGCTGTAGGTGTCGAAGGCGCGGGTCTCGGTCAGTTCGTACTCGTCGGACGGCGGCAGCGGCAGGCGGTAGCGGTCGGCGAGCACCCGACCCGCATAGTCGTCCACGACGCCTCCCCCGGCCGCCCGGTTGGTCAATTCCGTTCGCCTTGCGTCCCGTTGTGGCCGCATACCTGGATGCGTACGGTCCGCAAGCACTCACGATACGTGCCGTAGGCAACCCGCAAAGAGGGGATGCCAGATCTCACGCACCAAACCGTGACCACTCAGTACACGCGGTGGATCACGACTTCGGTTCGAAGGACTTCGTGAGCGTCCGCCATGTGTCCTTACGCAGCCCGCTGCCCCAATTGGCGGCTTTCGCCGTGTACATCAGCCCATACCCGAGATTGTCGTCGACCACGAACCCACGGTCGATGCTCCGGTACTTGGTGCCGCCCTCGACATAGGTGAACTCCCAGTCGGCCGTGTTCCAGCCCCGGTAGTCCACCGCCTCTATGCGGATCCGCTGGTACTGGGAGCGCTGCATGGCGCCTTCCTGGTTCTTCCAGTCGGCGACGGGGTCGTCCTTGGGCGTGGTGGTCCAACCGATGAGCAGCCGCTGCCCGTTTGGCCCGGTGAACCGGTCACCCGCGGCCCCCGTCGACTGGTACTTCCACCCCTTGGGCAGCCCGATGGAATACCCCTGGCTGCCCTGGTGCGTGGACACCACGCCCCGGTCGGCACCGGACGAACCGCCCGTGCCCCCACCACCGCCGGCGGAAGCGCTCGCACTGGCACTCGGCGTCGATCCGGTCGTGGCGGACTGACTCGCCTGCCCGTCCGGCTGTGCCCCGCCGCTCTCGTCCTCCTTGGTGTCGGCGCTCGCGCTCGCCTTGGCCGACGCCTTCGCGCCACCACCGCTCGCCGAGTCCTTGGAGTCGTCCCCGCTGAAGGCGTACGCCAGCACGGCACCGACCACAGCCAGCACCACGACCACGGCGATGATCACCAAAGTCCGCCGCGGCACCACATCGGTGAGCGGCGCCCTGGGCACCGGCCGAGGCGGCAGATCCGGCGGCGTCATCACGGGCCACCCCGAACTACGCCCACCCGACTGCCCGGTACCCGCAGTCCCACTCCGCTGCTCGGCACCGGCACCGGCACTGCCCGAGTCCGAAGCCGCCGTCTCACCACCCGACTTGGCCCGAGAGGCGGCCGCAGCCCCCGCTCCCGCCGAGACGGCGGCCTTACGCACGGAACGCAGCGCCCCCCGCAACCGCTCCCCGGCCTCCGAAGGCGCGTCGGGCTGCGCCGGCAGCGGCACGACCTTCGTCGCGTCCTGCGCCTCCGGCTCGGCCGCTGTGGGCGCGGGTGCGTGGATGACCTCGTTCAGCATCGAACGCGCACCGGCGTCGTCGAGCCGCTTCGCCGGGTCCTTGGTGAGCAGGCCGTAGATGACCTCCTTCAGCGGCCCGGCGTTCTTCGGCTCCTCCAACGGCTCGGTCATCACCGCGGTGAGCGTCGCGATCGCGGAGCCCTTGTCGTACGGTGGCACACCCTCCACCGACGCGTACAGCAGCCCGCCGAGCGACCACAGGTCGGCCGCCGGTCCCGGCTTGTGCCCGCGGGCCCGCTCCGGGGAGATGTAGCTGGGCGCGCCGACGAGCATGCCGGTGGAGGTGATGGACGGGTCGCCCTCGACCTGGGCGATGCCGAAGTCGGTCAGCACGACCCGGCCGTCCTCGGCGATCAGCACGTTCGACGGCTTCACATCCCGGTGCAGGATGCCCTCGCGGTGGGCCGAGCGCAGCACGTCGAGCACCGCGAGCCCGACCTCCGCCGCCCGCCTCGGCTCCAGCAGGCCGTCCTCCCGGATGACCTCGGCGAGCGACTTGCCCTCGACGAGCTCCATCACGATCCAGGGCCGGTCGTCCTCGTCGACCACGTCGAAGACCGTCACCGCGCTGTTGTTGCGGATCCGCGCGATGGCCTTGGCCTCCCGCAGCGTCCGCGTGATCAGCCGGCGCTTCTCCTCCTCGTCGATGCTCGAGGGGAACCGCAGCTCCTTCACGGCGACGGTCCGGCCCAGGGTCTCGTCCTCGGCCCGCCACACCGTGCCCATGCCGCCGCGGCCCAGCACATCTCCCAGCCGGTACCGCCCGGCGAGGAGACGACCGCTGTTGTCCTGACGGGATGCTCCCGCCCGCTCCGCCTCCGACATGCGTCCCCTCATGCAACCCGCCCTGACAGAGCCTCCATTGTCTCTCACCCGACAAGTGCCCGACGCCCAGGGTGCCGGTGGTGCGCGAGAGCTCCCGCGGCCGGGGGCGCCCCCGGCGGAACCGATCGTTCCGCACCCTGCATGATGGGCCGCGACAAGGAGGTCCCGCCATGCCGCCGCTCAGGACCCTACCGGCCGTTCCTGTGGCCCTGGCCCTCCTCGTGCTGGCCCCGTCCGCCTCCTCCGCGCCCACCGCACCGGCCACGGATGCGGTGCTTCCGCTGCTGGTCACCGACGGCGGCGCCCCGGCCGCGGCACTGCTCGCCCAAGAGGAGAGCGGAACCCGTTACGCCCAGGCCGGGCTCGGCATCTCCGCCTCCGACCACTTCCGGGCGGGCAGCATCACGAAGACCTTCGTCGCCACGGTCGTCCTGCAACTGGCCGCCGGACACCGGCTGTCCCTGTCCGACACGGTGGAGAAGCACCTTCCGTGCCGGGTGCGCGGTGCCGGCAACGACGGGGCGCGCGCTGACCCTGCCTGCCCTGCTCACCCACACCAGCGGTCTGTACGACTTCACCGCCGACACCGGGGCATGGTCCCCCTCCCCCCTCGTCAGGCCGTACGCCTCGCTCTCACCCGCCCCCCGGCCGACCGTGGCCGCTTCGCCTGCTCGACACCCGCGCCGCACACGGCTCGTACGGCATGGGCCTGTTTCCCCTGCGGCACCACGGTGTGGGGGCACAACGGGATCATCTCCGGCAGCTATGTGCGCACCGCGGCCACCGTCGACGGACGCCGTGTCCTGACCTACCGGGTGAACACGACGGCGGTGGCAGACCCTGGCATCGAACCCCGGCTGCTCACCGCCGAGTTCTGCCCCCGCACCCGGTAGAACGGCCGGGTTCCGAACGAAGATCCCAGCTCACGACACTCGTTCGAGTGAAGCGCGGGGCGCAACGCGGTCACAGCGGCACGATGTCCGGCGCCCCCAACCGCGCGGCGTCCGCCGTCAGATCGTCCGGCTGCCGCTGGGACTCCCGCTCCGCCTCCACCCGCTTCTCGTAGTGCTGGATCTCGCGCTCGATGTGGTCCTTGTCCCAGCCGAGGACCGGCGCCATCAGCTCGGCCGCCTCGCGGGCGCTGAGCGTGCCGCGGTCGAAGGTCTCGATGGAGATGCGGGTGCGCCGGGTCAGGACGTCGTCCAGGTGCCGTGCGCCCTCGTGCGAGGCGGCGTACACCACCTCGGCGCGCAGATAGTCGTCGGCCGCCCGCAGCGGCTCGCCCAGCGAGGGGTCCGCGGCGACGAGGTCGAGCACCTCCTCCGCCAGCGCGCCGTACCGGTTCAACAGATGCTCCACGCGCACCACATGAAGCCCGGTCCGGGCGGCGATGCGCGCCCGCGCGTTCCACAGCGCCCGGTAGCCCTCCGCGCCCAGCAGCGGGACGTCCTCGGTGACGCATTCGGCCACCCGCATGTCGAGCCCGTGCACCGCCTCGTCGACGGCGTCCTTGGCCATCACCCGGTACGTCGTGTACTTGCCGCCCGCCACGACCACGAGCCCCGGCACCGGATGGGCCACGGTGTGCTCGCGCGACAGCTTGCTGGTGGCGTCGGACTCACCGGCCAGCAGCGGCCGCAGGCCCGCGTACACGCCCTGTACGTCGTCGCGGGTGAGCGGCACCGCGAGCACGGAGTTCACATGCTCCAGCAGATAGTCGATGTCCGCGCTGGACGCGGCGGGGTGCGCCTTGTCGAGGTCCCAGTCGGTGTCCGTGGTGCCGATGATCCAGTGCCGCCCCCAGGGGATGACGAACAGCACCGACTTCTCGGTGCGCAGGATCAGCCCGGTCGTGGAGTGGATGCGGTCCTTGGGCACGACCAGATGGATGCCCTTGGAGGCGCGCACATGGAACTGCCCCCGCTCCCCCACCATGGCCTGGGTGTCGTCGGTCCACACACCGGTGGCGTTGACGATCTGCTTGGCGCGGACCTCGTACTCCCCGCCGGCCTCGACGTCCTGCACCCGGGCGCCGACCACCCGCTCGCCCTCGCGCAGGAATCCGCTCACCCGCGCGCGGTTGGCGACTTTGGCGCCGTACGCGGCGGCGGTGCGGACGAGGGTGGCGACATAGCGGGCGTCGTCCATCTGGGCGTCGTAGTACTGCAACGCCCCGACCAGCGCGTCCTTCTTCAAGGCGGGCGCGACCCGCAGAGCGTGACGGCGGCTCAGGTGCCGGTGCATCGGCAGGCCCCGGCCATGGCCGCGCGCCATCGACATGGCGTCGTAGAGGGCGACGCCGGAACCGGCGTACAGCCGCTCCCAGCCCTGGTGCTGAAGGGGGTACAGGAACGGCACCGGCTTCACCAGGTGCGGGGCGAGCCGCTCCAGCAGCAGGCCGCGCTCCTTGAGCGCCTCGCGGACGAGCGTGAAGTCGAGCATCTCCAGATAGCGCAGGCCGCCGTGGATCAGCTTGCTGGACCTGCTCGATGTGCCCGACGCCCAGTCACGCGCCTCGACCAGGCCGGTGGACAGGCCCCGGGTCGCCGCGTCGAGCGCGGTGCCCGCACCGACCACTCCGGCGCCCACGACCAGCAGATCCAGTTCGCGCTCGGCCATTGCTGCGAGTGACTCGGCGCGCTGCGCCGGTCCCAGTGTCGCTGTCCTCACCGCTGCCTCCCGCTGTAGGTCGCACCGGCCGCACCCGTGGGGCGAAGCCCGGTCGAATCCCCCATGCCCAAATTCTGACCGGCTTGCCCGACTTCAGCCACCAGTCGCCCCCAGCCTGTGGACAACCTTCACGGATCTGTCCGGCGGGCGTCGCCCTCCCGCCAGAAAGACACAGCCGATCAATGCCGTATTTCGGTCATATTTACTCCTAGTCTGACATCGCGCTTCGCCCGTCCTGTCCACAGGGCTTGCGCACCTGTCCCGCTTCGGTTACTGGGAAGGACGGCCCACGCCATGCCCGCAGATCTCGCCGTCATCGGACTCGGCCCGTACGGGCTGCCGCTGGCCCAGGCCGCCGTGGCCGCCGGCATCCCCACGCTCGGTTACCGGACCGGGCCCGAACCCGGCTCCCTCAGCCCCGCCGAACTGCGCCGCATGCTCGCGGCGGGCTTCCGGCACGCCACGAGCCCCGCCGAACTCGGCCGCGTCCGCACGGCCGTCCTCTGCGCGCCCACCCCGCGCGGGGCGGACGGCGGGCTCGACCTCAGCCAGGTGGAGTCGGCCGCCCGCACCCTGGCCGCGCACATGCGCCCGCACACCACGGTGATCCTGGAGTCACCGGTGCCCCCGGGCACCACCGAGGACGTCCTGCGCCCGCTCCTCGAAGAGGGCTCGGGCCTGCGCGCGGGCCGCGACTTCCACCTCGCCTACTCCCCCAGCCGGGTGGACCCCGGCAACCGCGACTTCACCCCCGCCAACACCCCCCAGGTGATCGGCGGCCTCACGCCCGCGTGCACGGAGTCGGCCGCCGCGTTCTACTCAAGGCTCACCGACAAGGTGGTACGCGCGCGTGGCCCGCGTGAAGCGGAGACGGTCCAGCTCCTGGAGACCAACTTCCGCCACGTCAACATCGCCCTGGTCAACGAAATGGCCGTCCTCTGCCATGACTTGGGCGTCGACCTCTGGGACGTCATCCGCTGCGCGGAAACAAAACCCTTCGGCTTCCAGGCCTTCCGCCCAGGCCCCGGCGTCGGCGGCCACTCGGTCCCCCAGGATCTCACCCCCCACCCCGGCCGCACCCTGCGCATGGTCGAACTGGCCCAGCAGGTCAACAACCAGATGCCGCGTTATGTCATCCAGCGCGCGGCCACCCTCCTCAACGAGCACGGCAAGTCCGCGCGCGGGGCCCGCGTCCTACTGCTCGGAGTCACCTACAAAGCGGACCTCGCCGACCAGCAGTCCACCCCCGCCGAGGAGATCGCCGTCCGCCTGATGAGCCTCGGCGCCTCCGTCAGCTACCACGACCCGCACATCCCCTCCTGGAACGTCCTGGACCGCCCCGTCCCGCGCGCGGACTCCCTGTACGAGGCGGCAGCCGACGCGGACCTGACAATCCTGCTGCAGCAGCACCGGACGTACGACTTGCAGGGACTCTCGGTGAAGGCACAGCTGCTGCTCGACACGCGGGGGGCCACGCCTACGGGGGCGGCGCATCGGTTGTGAAGGGGGGCGCGCGGGGTTGCCGAGCCTCGGGGCTCGTGGCGTGGGGCACCCGGCCACCGGTACCTTGGAAGCAGGTGGAGCCCACCGCAGCAGGCACTGCGGCAGGCTCCTGGATGGTTCACGGAGTGTCCGCTCCCAGGTCGCTTGGGGGCGGCCGCTCACCATCCGAAAATCCGCAAGATCCACCTCCTCCGGCACTTCACCATCCACAGACGGATCCGATCCCAGCGAGTGGGCTTGCGGTGACGTCCCATGGGCGCCCCCTTCCACGACGCCGCCCAGAGGCCCGTGGACGGTCCGCTGGAAATCGGCCCGGGCCCCGAGGAGCGGGGTCCGGAACCAAATCCTTGGAAGGGGGCGCCTCCAGCAACCTGGGGCGCCGACACGGACGGTATCGCCCTCCCCCCATCCGACCAGCCCAGATCAGGCCCGGACGCAACCGCACGCCCCACACCACCCCACGCGCCCCGCGCAAGCCTCAGGGCATGCGAAAAAGGGCCGGTCACCCCCGTCGGGATGACCGGCCCTTCAGCCGCCGTAAGCCCTACCGCTTGTGCTGCGAGTCAGCCACCGTGACCTCGACCCGCTGGAACTCCTTCAGCTCGCTGTACCCGGTCGTGGCCATGGCCCGACGCAGCGCGCCGAAGAGGTTCATCGAGCCGTCGGGAGTGTGCGACGGGCCCGTCAGCACCTCCTCGATCGTGCCCACCGTGCCGAGGTCGACCTTCTTGCCGCGCGGCAGCTCCTCGTTGACGGCCTCCATGCCCCAGTGGTGACCGCGACCCGGCGCATCGGTCGCACGGGCCAGCGGCGAGCCCATCATCACCGCGTCCGCGCCGCAGGCGATCGCCTTCGGCAGGTCACCGGACCAGCCCACGCCGCCGTCCGCGATGACGTGGACATAACGGCCGCCGGACTCGTCCATGTAGTCGCGGCGCGCCGCGGCCACGTCGGCGACCGCCGTCGCCATGGGCACCTGGATGCCGAGCACATTGCGCGTCGTGTGCGCCGCGCCGCCGCCGAAGCCCACGAGCACGCCCGCGGCACCGGTGCGCATCAGGTGCAGGGCCGCGGTGTACGTGGCGCAGCCGCCGACGATCACCGGGACGTCGAGCTCGTAGATGAACTGCTTCAGGTTCAGCGGCTCGTGCGAGCCGGAGACGTGCTCCGCGGAGACCGTCGTACCGCGGATGACGAAGATGTCCACGCCCGCGTCCACCACGGCCTTGGAGAACTGCGCCGTGCGCTGCGGGGAGAGCGCCGCCGCGGTGACCACGCCCGAGTCGCGCACCTCCTTGATGCGCGCGCCGATCAGCTCCTCCTTGATGGGAGCCGCGTAGATCTCCTGGAGGCGGCGGGTCGCGGCCTCGTCGGGCAGCTCGGTGATCTCGTCGAGCAGCGGCTGCGGGTCCTCGTACCGCGTCCACAGGCCTTCGAGGTTCAGCACGCCGAGGCCGCCGAGCTCGCCGATGCGGATCGCGGTGGCCGGCGAGACGACCGAGTCCATGGGGGCGGCCAGGAAGGGCAGCTCGAAGCGGTAGGCGTCGATCTGCCAGGCGATCGAGACCTCCTTCGGGTCCCGCGTACGGCGGCTGGGGACGACGGCGATGTCGTCGAAGGCGTACGCCCTGCGGCCGCGCTTGCCGCGCCCGATCTCGATCTCAGTCACGTCTGTGGCCTTTCCCTGATGCGTTTCAGCGTCTTCCAGTATCGCCGACGGGCACGGCAAGGGCGGCCCCGGATGCTCCGGGGCCGCCCTCGAAGAAGCTCGCGACTACTTGTTACGGCTGTAGTTCGGCGCCTCGACCGTCATCTGGATGTCGTGCGGGTGGCTCTCCTTCAGGCCCGCCGAGGTGATCCGGACGAACTGGCCGTTGGCCTGCAGCTCGGGAACCGTGCGGCCGCCGACGTAGAACATCGACTGGCGCAGGCCGCCGACCAGCTGGTGGACGACCGAGGAGAGCGGGCCGCGGTAGGGCACCTGGCCCTCGATGCCCTCGGGCACGAGCTGCTCGTCGGAGGCGACGCCCTCCTGGAAGTAGCGGTCCTTGGAGAACGACTTGCGGTCGCCGCGGGACTGCATGGCGCCCAGCGAGCCCATGCCGCGGTACGACTTGAACTGCTTGCCGTTGATGAACATCAGCTCGCCCGGCGACTCCTCGCAGCCCGCGAGCAGCGAGCCGAGCATCACCGTGTCTGCGCCCGCGACCAGGGCCTTGGCGATGTCGCCGGAGTACTGGAGACCGCCGTCGCCGATGACCGGGATACCGGCCTCCTTGGCGGCGAGGGCGGCCTCGTAGATGGCGGTGACCTGCGGGACGCCGATGCCGGCGACGACCCGGGTGGTGCAGATGGAGCCGGGTCCGACGCCGACCTTGATGCCGTCCACGCCGGAGTCGATGAGCGCCTGGGCGCCCTCGCGGGTGGCGATGTTGCCGCCGATGACATCGACGCCCGCGGAGTTCGACTTGATCTTGGCGACCATGTCGCCGACCAGCCGGGAGTGGCCGTGCGCGGTGTCCACGACGATGAAGTCGACACCGGCCTCGATGAGGGCCTGGGCGCGCTCGAAGGCGTCACCGGCCACACCGACCGCGGCGCCGACCAGCAGGCGGCCCTCGGCGTCCTTGGCGGCGCTCGGGTACTTCTCCGCCTTGACGAAGTCCTTGACCGTGATCAGGCCCTTGAGGACACCCGCGTCGTCGACCAGCGGAAGTTTCTCGATCTTGTGCTTGCGCAGCAGCTCCATGGCCTCGACACCGGAGATGCCGACCTTGCCGGTGACCAGCGGCATCGGGGTCATGACCTCGCGGACGCGGCGCGAGCGGTCCGTCTCGAAGGCCATGTCACGGTTGGTGACGATGCCGAGGAGCTTCTTGTCGCCGTCGGTGACCGGCACACCGCTGATGCGGAACTTGGCGCACAGCGCGTCGGCCTCGCCGAGCGTGGCGTCCGGGTGCACGGTGATCGGGTCGGCCACCATGCCGGACTCGGAGCGCTTCACCAGGTCGACCTGGTTGGCCTGGTCCTCGATGGAGAGATTGCGGTGCAGTACGCCGACACCGCCCTGGCGGGCCATCGCGATCGCCATGCGCGACTCGGTGACCTTGTCCATGGCGGCGGACAGCAGCGGGATGTTGACCCGCACGTTCTTGGAGACGTACGAGGCGGTGTCGATGTCGTCGGGCGCCATGTCGGACGCGCCCGGCAGCAGCAGCACATCGTCGTAGGTCAGCCCGAGTGTCGCGAATTTGACGGGCACTCCGTCGACGTTGGCAGTCATGACACCTTCCCCAAATGGCCTTGATCGGTGCGGATGTCCATGCTAACGGGAAGCGCGGTCATCAAATTCCACGGTTCCTGCTGACTCCAGGCTTCGTATGTTCGTACGGAATCGACGGGACGCCTGTTCAACAAAGGGCGGACTACTGCTCGGCCAGCGCCCGCAGCCTGCTCAGCGCCCGGTGCTGGGCAACACGGACCGCACCGGGTGACATTCCCAACATCTGACCCGTCTCCTCCGCCGTCAACCCCACCGCGATCCGCAGCAGGAGCAGCTCGCGCTGGTTCTCGGGGAGGTTGGCCAGGAGTTTCTTGGCCCATTCGGCGTCGCTGCTGAGCAGGGCGCGCTCCTCGGGGCCGAGGGAGTCGTCGGGGCGTTCCGGCATCTCGTCGGAGGGAACGGCCGTCGAACCGGGGTGGCGCATGGCGGCCCGCTGCAGGTCGGCGACCTTGTGCGCGGCGATGGCGAAGACGAACGCCTCGAAGGGGCGGCCGGTGTCCTTGTAGCGCGGCAGGGCGAGCAGGACGGCGACGCAGACCTCCTGCGCGAGGTCCTCCACGAAGTGCCGGGCATCGCCCGGAAGCCGGGACAGACGGGTGCGGCAGTAGCGCAGGGCGAGGGGGTGGACATGGGCGAGCAGGTCGTGCGTGGCCTGCTCGTCCCCGTCTACGGCGCGATGGACGAGTGCACCGATCGCCCCTGCGGCAGTGGCCGCCTCGTCGTCGCGCATCGGTCCATGGTGCCTTGTGGCGCCGCGGTCCGTGGCACCGCGTCCGATGTTGTGCACCGAAGCGTTATGAGCAGGTGCGCCGGAACTCATCTCCTGCGCCCTCCCCTTCCGCTCGACCGACTTGTCCCCGAGAGACTCCACATCTCAAGGATGCGGCATCCGCGGCGAAACGAGCACCCGCGCCCCTAAGGGGCGCGGGGAACTGCACGACCAGCCACAGCCGACCTGCACGACCGAGCTCTTAGCGAACCAGGCCCCATCGGAACCCGAGCGCCACAGCATGCGCCCGGTCAGAGGCACCGAGCTTCTTGAACAAACGCCGAGCATGCGTCTTGACGGTGTCCTCGGAGAGAAACAGCTCACGCCCGATCTCCGCGTTGGACCGACCGTGGCTCATGCCTTCGAGGACCTGGATCTCACGCGCCGTGAGCGTCGGCGCGGCGCCCATCTCGGCGGACCGCAGCCGACGGGGGGCGAGCCGCCACGTCGGGTCCGCGAGCGCCTGCGTCACCGTCGCGCGCAGCTCGGCGCGCGAGGCGTCCTTGTGCAGATAGCCCCGGGCGCCGGCGGCCACCGCGAGGGCCACGCCGTCCAGGTCCTCGGCGACGGTGAGCATGATGATGCGCGCACCGGGGTCGGCGGACAGCAGCCGCCGCACGGTCTCGACGCCGCCCAGGCCGGGCATGCGTACGTCCATCAGGATCAGGTCCGAGCGGTCGGCGCCCCAGCGGCGGAGGACTTCCTCGCCGTTGGCCGCCGTCGTCACGCGCTCGACACCGGGCACGGTCGCGACCGCGCGGCGCAGCGCTTCTCGGGCAAGCGGGGAGTCGTCGCAGACGAGGACGGATGTCATGGCCGCCCTCCGCAGCTGATGCACGTCACCTTGAGCCTCCAGGCTGGTACGAAATCGTCACCTGTGCGGTCGACCGTCTCGGACGCCTGCCCGAGCGCTTGTTGTTTCAACCGCCTCCGCACTCTCAACGACGGTCACTCGAAAGAGTTACGGGGCCGTGCGCCGTCTTCGGCACTCTACGTGAGGGGGCGGACACGGTGCAGACATGCAGGGCAGACCCTCAAGCTTTCATCACAAGCCGTGCCCCATTCAGCCCTTTTTCTTCCCATTTACTGGTGTCTGCGGCTAGATTCGCAATGAGTCATATTTTCATCTCCTTAGATCGTAGATGTACGGTCGTGGACACCGTATCCGCCCAGAACGGCTACAAGGGGTCACGCAATGGCAGATTTCTCCCGCCTTCCCGGACCGAACGCGGACCTGTGGGACTGGCAGCTCCTGGCCGCCTGCCGCGGGGTCGACAGTTCGCTCTTCTTCCATCCGGAGGGCGAGCGCGGGGCGGCTCGGAGCGCTCGTGAGAACTCGGCCAAAGAGGTCTGCATGAGGTGCCCTGTCCGTGCCCAGTGCGCGGCACACGCGCTGGCGGTACGCGAACCGTACGGCGTGTGGGGCGGCTTGACCGAGGACGAGCGCGAGGAGCTCATGGGGCGGGCGCGCCACCGGCTGGTGTCGGCGTCGACCGGCGGCGGTCATACCGCCTCGAACACCTGAAGTAACGTTTCTTCAAACCGGGGCACGCGCACGCGTGCCCTTACTTCTTGCGCCCCGACTACCGCCGGGCGTCCCGCACTTGACGCTCCGCCGCCCGCGCCAGCTGCTCCAGCGTCGCCGTCACCGCCGGCACCTGGGCGAGGTCGGGCAGGGTCAGGGCGACGATCTCCCGTCGTACCGCCGGTTCCAGCGTCACCATGCGCGCCCCGCGCGGGCGTACCGACTCGACCGCGAGCTGGGGCAGGACCGCCACGCCCAGACCCGCGCCGACCAGGCCGACCACCGCCGGATAGTCGTCGGTGGCGAAGTCGATGCGAGGGGTGAAGCCCGCGCCCTCGCACACCTCGACCAACTGGCCGCGGCAGCGCGGGCATCCGGCGATCCAGGGCTCGGCGGCGAGTTCGCCGATCGCCACGGACGCGGCGCGCGCGAGCCGGTGCCGCTCCGGCACGAGGGCGACCAGGCGGTCGGTGAGCAGGGGCCGTACGACGAGGTCGTCCCACTCGCCCTCCTGGGCCGCGCCCTCGTAGCGGAAGGCGAGCGCGAGGTCGCAGTCGCCCTCGCGGAGCAGTTCGACGGAGTTCGGCGGCTCGGCCTCCTCCAGGGAGACCCGGGTGCCGGGGTGGGCGGCGCGCAGGGCGGCGAGGGCGGTGGGGACGAGAGTGGAGCTGCCGCTGGGGAAGGAGACCAGGCGCACCCGTCCGGCGCGCAGGCCCGCGATGGCGGCGACCTCCTCCTCGGCGGCGGTGAGCCCGGCGAGGATCCCGGCGGCGTGCCGGACGAGGGCCTCGCCCGCCTGGGTCAGGCGCATCTCGCGGCCGCTGCGGATGAGCAGGGGCGTGCCGACGGACGCCTCCAGCGCCTTCATCTGCTGGCTGACCGCGGGTTGGGTGCAGCCCAGTTCGCGCCCCGCCGCCGAGAAGGAGCCGGTCGCGGCGACGGCGCGCAGCACGCGGAGATGTCGGGCCTCGATCACACGTCGAGCATAAGCGAACCTTGGGGAGGCCCGGCGCTCTCCCGGTCTGGCTTTGGCCAGGCGCCGCCACGCGGTCGTATGGGCCGCATCTGCCGGGAGGTCCCGGTACGGGCGGGACGGCGCGGGCCCACGCCGTGCCGAAGAGCACGGCGACGCCATGGCCCTCAACGCCCCGCCCGTGTCCCCGGAGTGCCGGTTCGTGCCTCAAGGCTCAGGCGATGGCTCCTCCAGGCCGCGCGGAACGCCGGCAGCCCCGCAGGGGAACGCCCTGGTCGGCGAGCGCCGGCGGATCGGCTCGGGTGTGCTGCTGGAGGTGAGGTGCGCGCCGGCGACTCCGTCGAGATCGTGCACCGGCCGGACCACGAGGTCACGGTGGCGCTGCGGTTCCGTGCGGTCACCACCCAGCGGGAGCTGCTGGCGCGGCTGCTGCTGACGCGGCTGCTGCCGGCGGGCGAGGCGCTGCACGCGGAGTCGTCGGCGGCGGCGCAAGTACGTCGCGCCGTACGGCGTCTGACGTAACGTCCGGCGTCGAGGTGGGTGGGTCCTGGGCAGGAGCACGTCGCGGAGCGGACTGCTCCCGTCCGGGTCACTAATCTTGCGCCATGACAACGGCTCTCATCACGGGATCGACCGCGGGCATCGGCGCCGCGTTCGCGCGGCGGCTGGCCGCCGACGGGCACAACCTCGTCCTCGTCGCACGGGACACCAAACGGCTGCGGGAACAGGCGACCGAGCTGCACGACCGGCACGGCATCGAGGCGGAGGTCCTGACCTCGGACCTGGCGACGGACGACGGCATCGAGGCGGTGGCCGCCCGGCTCGCCGACCGCAGAAACCCCGTCGACCTGCTGATCAACAACGCCGGCTTCGGCAACAAGGGCCGCTATCTCGACGTCTCCATGGCCGACGAGCTGAAAATGCTCAAGGTGCACTGCGAGGCGGTGCTGCGGCTGACGTCCGCCGCGACCGAGGCGATGCGCGAGCGCGGCCGGGGCGGGGTCGTCAATGTCGCCTCCGTCGCCGCCTTCGTGCCGCGCGGGACCTACGGCGCCTCCAAGGCGTGGGTCGTGCAGTTCACGCAGGGTGCGGCGCGCGACCTGGCGGGCACCGGCGTACGGCTGATGGCCCTGTGCCCCGGCTTTGTGCGCACCGAGTTCCATGAGCGGGCCGGGATGGGCACGGACAACATCCCGGGCTGGATGTGGCTGGACGCCGACAAGCTCGTCGCGTCGGCTCTGGGCGATCTGGCGCGGGGCAAGACGCTGTCGATCCCGGACCCCCGGTACAAGGTGCTGATGGGCGTCACGAAGGTGGTGCCGCGCGGGATGCTCGGCGGGATCAGCTCGAAGACGGGGCGCAAGTACGGGCCGCAGTAGAGCGCGAGATCGGGCAACCGGAGGAGAATGGAGCTGTTTCGACCGGACCCTCGGGGGGACGGAGGCGACGCCATGACGTTCGTACAGCTCATCGACTGCAAGACAAACCGGTTCGACGAGATGAACCGGCTGATGGACACGTGGGTCGAGCAGACCAAGGGGAAGCGGACCGCGACGCACAGCGTGATCGGCAAGGACCGGTCCGACGCGTCGCACTTCATCGAGATCGTGGAGTTCCCCTCGTACGAGGAGGCGATGCGGAACTCGAACCTCCCGGAGACCGACCGGATCTTCCGGGAGATGGTCGCCCTCTGCGACGAGATGCCGACGTTCACCGATCTGGACGTCGTGCGTGACGAGCAGTTGTACGAGGCGACCGCGCGGCGGTTCTTCGAGGAAGTGGCCGGGAAGGGCGCTGCTCCCACGTTCAACGACGTGCTCATCGAGGACTATCACGACCACGATCCCGCCAACCCGCAGGACAACATCGGCCTCGATGCGATCCGGCGCGAGGTGGAGATGTGGCGGAGCGGCTTCGACTTCTCGTTCACGATCGAGGACCAACTGGCGCAGGGCGACCTGGTGTGCACCCGCTGGACCTGGAGCGGCCTGCACAAGGGCGACTTCATGGGCATCGAGGCCACCGGGAGGAAGGTGTCCATGACCGGGTGCACCATCCAGCGGTGCACTCCGGACGGGAAGATCGCCGAGGGCTGGTGGCAGTACGACCGGCTGGGGCTGATGGAGCAGTTGGGCGCGCTGGACGAACTGGAGCAGTAGGGCGGAACGCGAAGGCCCGGCACCCTCACGGGTGCCGGGCCTCAGTGCTGACGTATGTCAGTGGGAGTGGCCGTGACCGTGGCCGTGACCGCCGGCCGGCTCCTCCTCTTCCTTCTTCTCGACGACCAGGGTCTCGGTCGTGAGCAGCAGGGAGGCGATGGAGGCGGCGTTCTCCAGGGCGGAGCGGGTGACCTTCACCGGGTCGATGACGCCGGCCTTGACCAGGTCGCCGTACTCGCCGGTGGCGGCGTTGAAGCCCTGGCCCTTGTCGAGCTCGGCGACCTTGGAGGTGATGACGTAGCCCTCCAGGCCGGCGTTCTCGGCGATCCAGCGCAGCGGCTCGACGACCGCGCGGCGGACGACGGCGACACCGGTGGCCTCGTCGCCGGTCTTGCCCAGACCGCCTTCCAGGACCTTGGCGGCGTGGACCAGAGCGGAGCCACCACCGGAGACGATGCCCTCCTCGACCGCGGCGCGGGTCGCGGAGATGGCGTCCTCCAGACGGTGCTTCTTCTCCTTCAGCTCCACCTCGGTGGCGGCGCCGACCTTGATCACGCACACGCCGCCGGCCAGCTTCGCGAGGCGCTCCTGGAGCTTCTCGCGGTCCCAGTCGGAGTCGGTGTTCTCGATCTCGGCCTTGATCTGGGCGACGCGGCCGTGGACGTCGTCGGACTTGCCGGCGCCGTCGACGATGGTCGTGTCGTCCTTGGTGACCGTGATGCGGCGGGCGCTGCCCAGCACGTCCAGCCCGGCCTGGTCGAGCTTGAGGCCGACCTCCTCGGAGATGACCGTGGCGCCGGTGAGGACCGCCATGTCCTGCAGCATCGCCTTGCGGCGGTCACCGAAGCCGGGGGCCTTGACCGCGACCGCGTTGAAGGTGCCGCGGATCTTGTTCACGACCAGGGTCGACAGGGCCTCGCCCTCGACGTCCTCGGCGATGATCAGCAGCGGCTTGGAGGCACCGGCCTGGATGACCTTCTCCAGCAGCGGCAGCAGGTCCTGGATGGAGGAGATCTTGCCCTGGTTGATGAGGATGTAGGGGTCCTCCAGGACGGCCTCCATGCGCTCCTGGTCCGTAACGAAGTACGGCGACAGGTAGCCCTTGTCGAAGGCCATGCCCTCGGTGAAGTCCAGCTCCAGACCGAAGGTGTTGGACTCCTCGACGGTGATGACACCGTCCTTGCCGACCTTGTCCATCGCCTCGGCGATGAGCTCGCCGACTTGGCTGTCCTGGGCGGACAGACCGGCGACGGCGGCGATGTCGGACTTCTCGTCGATGGGGCGGGCGGTCGCGAGGAGTTCCTCGGAGATCGCCTTGACCGCGGCGTCGATGCCCTTCTTCAGGGCGGCCGGGGAGGCACCCGCGGCGACGTTCCGCAGGCCCTCGCGGACGAGCGCCTGGGCCAGCACGGTGGCGGTGGTCGTACCGTCACCCGCTACGTCGTTGGTCTTGGTCGCCACCTCCTTCACCAGCTGGACGCCGAGGTTCTCGTACGGGTCCTCGACCTCGACCTCGCGGGCGATGGTGACGCCGTCGTTGGTGATGGTGGGGGCGCCGAACTTCTTGTCGATGACGACGTTGCGACCCTTCGGGCCGATCGTCACCTTGACCGTGTCGGCCAGTTTGTTGACGCCGCGCTCAAGGGCGCGACGGGCGTCCTCGTCGAACTTCAGGATCTTCGCCATGACAGCGGGAGCCCTCTCGGAAATCTGTGGGTGGAAAAGGCACTGCGCCCCGGGCGCCCGGCTTCTTATGTGGTCGCGGGGGCCAGGGGCGCAGCTGGAAGCAGAGGTGCTTCGCGGTGATTACTTCTCGATGATCGCGAGCACGTCGCGAGCCGAGAGGACGAGGTACTCCTCGCCGTTGTACTTCACCTCGGTGCCGCCGTACTTGCTGTACAGCACGATGTCGCCGGTCTTGACGTCGAGCGGCAGGCGCTCGCCGTTCTCGAAGCGGCCCGGGCCCACGGCCAGGACGACGCCCTCCTGGGGCTTCTCCTTGGCGGTGTCCGGGATGACCAGGCCAGAGGCGGTGGTCTGCTCCGCGTCGAGCGGCTGGACCACGATGCGGTCCTCAAGCGGCTTGATGGCAACCTTGGAGCTGGTGGTCGTCACGATCCGACCTCCCCCTTCGGAGATCTCACGGGGTTAACTGTCTGAGGTGGCGACCAGGTGGATCCGTCGTCGCGGGTGCCGGACCTGCCCGTCGCGTAGTTGGCACTCTCCACTGGGGAGTGCCAGAGCCGAGACTATGACCGTGATTAGCACTCGGTCAAGCGGAGTGCCAATCGCGTCCCGAAGGCCGGATGATTACGGGTGGTCCTCCAGGCGCCCCACCCTCATGTCGCGGGGGCGCAGCCGGCCGCCGCGCGGAGTGTGGTGCGTGCGCGCCGGCCCACGTAGGGGAGTCCGCGCAGGGCCGTGTGGTCGAGGGTGTGGTTCTGGATCGAGGCGCCCACCGACTGCAGGCGGGCGAAGTGGGCGTACCCCGGTCCGGCCACGCTGTCGGTGAGGAACACGGCGACCGGGAGCCGCAGTTCACGGACCAGGTCGGCGGGGTCCTGCTCGGCGCCGTCGTCGTAGGTGAGGAAGACGACCCTGTCGCGGGCCGGGATGTGTTCCACGACGGGCGGGAGGGGAGCGCGTACCGCCTGTTCTCCTGGCCGGTCCGAGGGGCCCGCGGCCCGGGCGCAGCCCGTCGGGAGTACGGCCGCCGGCGCCCCGGCGAGCGGGCCCCGGGCCTCACAGGTAGTCCTCCAGACGTGCCACCGCGTACCCCTTGGCGGTGATCTTGTCGAGGAACCGGCGGATCATGTCGGGCATGGTGCCCTTCCAGTGCTCCTTGCCCCGGAAGTGGCTGAGCACGATGTCGCCGGGGTGGATGTCCCGGTCCCACTCGCGGTACTCCCAGCGGTCGACGAAGACCTCCTCGTTCCACAGGGGCGCATGGGTGATGCCGCAGGCCTGGGCGGCGCGCAGGGTGTTCGCGTCGTAGCTGCCGAAGGGCGGGCGGAAGAGGACGGGCCGTTTGCCGTACCGCTTCTCGATCACGTCCTGCATCCCGCAGATCTCGCGCTTCTGGCGGGCGTAGGAGAGGCCGCGCATGAAGGGGTGTTGGAGGGTGTGGTTGTTGAGGCCGACGCCTTGGTCCTGCATCCGCTTGAAGTAGGCGTAGTCCTCCTTCACCAGGTAGTCGCTGAGGAAGGCGGTGTACGGGATCTTCAGCTCGGTCATCATGCGCAGGAACGCCGGGTCCTTCTCGGCGCCGTCGTCGATGGTGAGGAAGACGATCTTCCGCTCGGTGGGGACCGTGGTGAAGACCGGCGGGAGGCCGCGTTCGGCGTGGCCGTCGACCTCGAAGCCCTTGCGGGTGGTGATCCTCGGCTTCTTCGCGGGGGGCGCCGGGGGCGTCAGCGGGACCTTGGCCAGGCCCCAGCGTTTCGCGGCGGCGGCCCGGGCGGCGGCGGAGGCGCGCAGCTTGGTCGCGTAGAAGTCCAGGGCGCGGGCGGGCGGCGCCAGGAGGGGCTGCTGGCCGGGGGCGGGGCGGGCCTTCGAGCCGGTTGCCTGGGAGCAGCCGGAGGCGATGGCGGCGACGGCGAGCACGGCGATTCCACCGCGGATCCGCAGCCCTCGAATGGAACGGTTTTTATCATTTTGTACTACTACTCGCATGGGGCCGGATCCTCCCAGCCCCCCGCTCCGATCCCCCGCCGACACCTCCGCCGCGGGCGCGCCATCCACCGACTGGCCCACAATGATCCGGTGAACGACCTGGCTCCCCTCCTGACCCCCGAGGGCCGCGCCCTCCTCGACGAAGTGCGCGGCACGGCCCCCGCCGACGAACTCGTGGTCGCCACCCGGCTGCGCCGGGACCACCCCGCCGAGCTGGTGTCGGCGGCGCTCGGACAGGCGCGGCTGCGGCAGCGGGCGGAGGCCAAGTTCGGCGCCGAGGACGCGCGGCGGATGTTCTTCACGCCGAACGGGGTCGAGCAGTCGACACGGGCGAGCGTGGCGACGTACCGCGCCGGGCGCTTCCGGGAACTGGGCGTCACCTCCGTCGCCGACCTGTGCTGCGGGATCGGCGGGGACGCCATCGCGCTGGCGCGGGCCGGGATCCGGGTACTGGCCGTCGACCGGGACCCCCTGACGGCGGCCGTCGCCCGCGCCAACGCCGACGCCCTCGGCCTCGCCGGCCTCATCGAGGTGCGCGAGGCGGATGTGACGGAGGTGGACACGGCCGGGTACGACGCGGTCTTCGTGGACCCGGCGCGCAGAGGCGGCAGGGGTCGCATCTTCGATCCCGAGGCCTACTCGCCACCCCTCTCCTGGGCGGTCCAGGCCGCCGCCAAGGCCCCGCACGCCGCCCTCAAGATCGCTCCCGGCATCCCGCACGAGGCGATCCCCGGCGAGGCCGAGGCCGAGTGGATCTCCGACGGCGGGGAGGTGAAGGAGGCGGTGCTGTGGTTCGGGACCACGCCGGGGGCGATCAGGGCGACGCTGCTGCCAGGCCCGCGCACCCTCCTCTCCCGAGGTCTGCCCGACCCCGGAGTCCGGCCCGTCGGGCGGTATTTGTACGAGCCCGATGGCGCCGTCATCCGCTCGCATCTGGTCGCCGAGGTCGCCGACTCGCTGGACGGCGGGCTCATCGACGCGACCATCGCCTACATCACCGCCGACGAACTGCGCCCCACGCCCTTCGCGACGCCGTACGAGATCACCGACCGACTTCCCTTCAGCGTCAAGAAGTTGAAGGCACTGCTACGGGAGCGCGAGGTCGGTGTCCTCACCGTCAAGAAGCGCGGGTCCGCCGTCGAGCCGGAGGAGCTGCGCAAGAAGGTCAAGCCGCAGGGGCCCAACTCGGCGACGGTGTTCCTGACCCGGGTGCACGGCGCTCCCACCATGCTGGTCGGTCATCCCGTCTGAGCCGCCCTGCGCAGCAGCAGCTCCCGCTCGTTGCGGGTCAGGGAAGCCGCCCGTTCGAACTGCTGGGTGCTCGGCCCTCGGAGCGGCCGAACGTCGTCTCCGGCGGTGTCTGGAGACGCCGCCGCACGTTGACGGTTCACCCGGTCGGGTGATCAAGGCCGAACGTGCGGCGGGTGGTCGTACGTGTGCGTAAGTTGAGTGCTCGTGAAGCTGACGGTGCAGATCAGACTGCTGCCGACGCCCGCGCAGGCGGCAGCGCTTGAGGCAACCCTGCACGCCTGCAACGAGGCCGCCACCTGGGCCAGCGAGGTCGCGTTCGAGAAGGGCGTGAAACGCAACCTCGCGCTGCGCGAGCACATCTGCGGCGAGATCAGGGCGCGGTGGAACCTGGGCGCGCAGGCCGCCCAGCACGTCGTGAAGAAGACCCGCGACGCCTACACCACGCTGAAGGCGAACCTCAAGGCCGGAAACCTCGGCAGGCCGGGCTCCGGGCGCTACCGCAAGGCCACCGCAAAGCCGATCGCCTTCCGGCCCGAGGGCGCGCAGCCCTATGACGAGGGTGCCGGTCGTTCACGTCGATCCGGCGTACACCTCCCGCACCTGCGCCGAATGCGGGCACCTCGACAGCGCGAACCGGGTCTCCCAGGCCTGGTTCGCGTGCCGGTCATGCGGATTCGTTGATCACGCGGATCGGAACGGCTCCCGCAACATCCGCGCCAGAGCGTGGGAGTTGTGGCGGCGCGGGGCCCAGTCAACGGCCCCCGCCCCACCACCGCCACAGCGGGGTGGGGCTGGACGCGAACGCAGCATCACCGCCAGTGATGCCCGCTGCGCAAGCCCGGTGCCTTTAGCGCCGAGTAGTTGACCGCAGCGACTCCCACAGCTCCCCCGCCTCCGGCTCCTCGGCGACCACCCGGTTGGCGTCCGACGGCGCCGGTACGACGGGCATGGTCACCGTCGTCACCGAGTCGGCCGACAGCGCCCGCAGGCTGCGGCCCAGCCGGGTCAGCTCGGTCAGGGAGTCCAGCCCGGTGTCGGTGGTGAGGCTGCCGGTGACCGCGTCGGCGACCCGGTACAGCTGGGCGGGGTCGCTGAGCAGACTGGTCGTGGAGATCTGCTCCAGCAGCGCCTTCACCAGTTGCTGCTGGAGGCCTATCCGGCCCAGATCGCTGCCGTCGCCTATGCCGTGCCGGGTGCGGGCGAGGGCGAGGGCCTGCTCGCCGTCGAGCTGGTGGGTGCCGGCCCGAAGGGTGAGATGGCTGTCCTCGTCGTCGATGTCCTCCTCGGTCGTGACCGTGACCCCGCCGAGGGCGTCCACCAGCTTCGCGAAGCCCGCGAAGTCGATCTCGATGTAGTGGTCCATGCGGATGTCCGTCATCGACTCGACCGTCTTCACCGCGCAGACGGGACCACCGACCGCGTAGGCGCTGTTGAACATCGCGTTGTGGGCGACCTCGGTCGAACCGCCGTCCTCCAGCGGGCAGGAGGGACGGGTGACGAGGGTGTCGCGCGGGATGCTCACCACCGTCGCCTCGGACCGTCCCGCGTCGAGGTGCACCACCATCGCGGTGTCGGAGCGGGCGCCGGTGCTGTCGCCGCCGCCGAGCGCCTGGTTCTCCGCGCCACTGCGCGAGTCGGAGCCGAGGACCAGGATGTTCAGGGCCTCGGTGGGCAGGTCCTCGTCCTCGGCGGTGGCCGACGGTGTCGCCTTCGCCGGGCGGTTGTCGCCGAGCGCGCTGTTGATGTCGACGCTCTTGATGTTGTCGTTGAGCTGCCAGTACGCCCAGCCCGCCGCCCCGGCGGCGAGCACCAGTACGCCCGCGAGGGTGAAGCCGGCGATCTTCAGCGCTCTCGACCGCCGGCCCACTGGTCTTGCCTCGTCGTCTCCCGTCACGGACAGGAACGTACGTCCGAATTGTTACGGCGACCGCCCGCGGGACCGCTTTCTTCGGAAATTCTCAGACTTCTCAGCCCAGGGTCACCACCGGCACCGGATTGCTCCCGCTCCAGGACGCGTTGAAGCCGAAGGTCACCGAACCGCCGTCCGGCACGGTCCCGTTGTAGGAGGCATTGGAGCAGCTGACCGCCGACCCCGACTGGGTGCAGGTCGCGTTCCAGGCCTGGGTGATCCGCTGGCCCGCGTCGAACGTCCAGTTCGCCTTCCAGGACGCCAGCGAGGCCCCGGAACAGTCGATGCGCACCTGCCCCGTGAAGCCGCCGTTCCACTGGTGGGCGACGCCGTACGTCACCTGGCAACCGGTCGGCGGCGGTGTCGTCGTCCCGCCGAGGGCCTCCGCGATGGCGCGGTACGCCGGTTTGGGTGCGTAGTTCTCGTCGTACGGCGTCGCCGCGCCCTGCCCGGGGAAGGTGTCAGGGATCCAGGAGTCGGAGTCGGTGAAGCCCCAGACGGTGACGCCGACACAGCGGGCCACGGCCACGCAGGCGTTCACCACCTGCTTGTACTCGGCGGCCTGCTGGGCGAGCTTGGCACTGTCCGAGGGAAGGTTCATCCGGATGTCCAGCTCGGTGATGGCCACGTCGACGCCGAGGTCCGCGAAGCGCTGGATGTTCTGCTGGAGCGTGGACGGCACCTGGCCGAGGATGAGGTGGGCCTGCAGTCCGACGCCGTCGATCGGGACGCCGCGCTCCTTCAGGGACTTGACCAGGTTGTACAGGGCGGTGGACTTCGCGTTGACGCCCTCGACGTTGTAGTCGTTGATGTACAGCTTGGCGCTCGGGTCGGCCGCGCGGGCCGCGGTCAGCGCCTCGGCGATGTAGTCGGCGCCGAGGCCGTTGTACCAGAGGGTCTGCCGGTAGGTGCCGTCCTCGTTGAAGGGCTCGTTGACGACGTCCCAGGTCTCCACCCGCCCCTTGTAGCGGCCGACCGCGGTGGCGATGTGGTCGGTCATGAGCTGGCGCAACTGGGCCGCGGTCCAGGTGCCGTTGGTCAGCCAGCTCGGGTTCTGGCTGTGCCAGACCAGGGTGTGGCCGCGCACCTGCTGGCCGTTGGCCTCGGCGAAGTCGACGATCCGGTCGGCCTCGGCCCAGTTGAAGCTGCCGCGCGTGGGCTCGACCGAGCCCCACTTCATGGCGTTGCCCGGGGTCAGCGCGTTGAACTCGCGGGCCGCGATCTCGCCGTAGGTGCCGGTGAGTTTGGAGCCGGTCACGGCGGTGCCGATGACCTTGCTCTTGGCGTCGGCGAGGTCGCGGAGCGGAACATCGGCGGCCTGCGCCGGGGGTGCACCGAGGAGCAGCGCGAGGCCGGCGACAAGGGATGCCAGGGATAAGCCCGTTCTCAGAGATCTCATTGCGGGTGCCTCCGAAAGTTTCGGTCGTTCAGCCGACTGGCTTCGGGCAGTGTGGAGGCGGCACGGAACACCCGTCAACACATCCCCGCTAAACGGCGGGCGGCCCTCCCGTACTGCTGCGCACCACCAGGCTCGTGGCCAGCTCCACCCTGGTCGCCGCCGGGTCGCCGTCCTCCTTGGCGAGGTCCAGCACCAGCTTGGCCGCCGCCTCGGCCATCTCGGTCAGCGGCTGCCGTACGGTCGTCAGCGGCGGCCCGACCCAGCGGGCGACCGGCAGATCGTCGAAGCCGACGACGCTCAGGTCCTCCGGGATGCGCAGACCCAGTTCGCGCGCGGCCTCGTACAGGCCGAGCGCCTGGAGGTCGTTGCCGGCGAAGACGGCGGTGGGCCGGTCCGGGACGCGCAGCAGCTTCAGGCCCTCCCGGTAGCCGGTCTCGTGATGGAAGTCGCCGGGCCGGACCAGCGCCGGGTCGACCGGGAGTCCGGCCGTCTCCAGGGCGGCCCGGTAGCCGTCGATCCGGGCGCGGCTGCACATCATCCGCGAGGGTCCGGTGATGGCGCCGATCCGGGTGTGCCCGAGCTCGACGAGATGCCGGGTGGCGGCGAGCCCGCCCTGCCAGTTGGTGGCGCCGATGGACGGCACGTCCGCGCCCGGGTCGCCGGCCGGGTCCATCACCACGAACGGGATGGAGCGGCTGGTGAGCAGGGCGCGCTGGGACTCGTCGAGGCCGGAGAGCACCAGGATCACACCGTGCGGCCGCCGGGCGGCGACCTGGTCGGCCCAGGTGCGCCCCGGGGTCAGCCGTCCCGCGCTCTCGCTGAGCACCACGCTCAGCCCGGCGTCCCGGGCGACGTTCTCCACGCCCCGGATGACCTCCATCGCCCACGCGCTCTCCAGCTCGTGGAAGACCAGGTCGATCAGGGGCGAACGGCTGGCCTCGGCGCGCCGGCGCCGGTAGCCGTGGGCGCGCAGCAGCTCCTCGACCCGGCTGCGGGTGGCGGGGGCGACGTCGGCTCTGCCGTTGAGGACCTTCGAAACAGTCGGCGCCGAGACGCCGGCCTCGCGGGCGATCTCGGCGAGCGTCGCGGTCTGCGCGGACCGACCTGTCGCGCGGGTTGTCGTCCGGGTTTCAGCGGGCTCGGAGGGTGTCATGGCGGCGATCGTATCCCTGCGCCCCCTCTTGACGAACCCTTCTCACCGCCCCTAGGTTCCCGGAACATTCGAGGTGAACAACGAAACATTCGCGACAGGTCATACGTTCATTCGTGAGAGGCCACCGCCCCGACAGGAGTTTCATGACCACCGCCCCCTGGCGCGACCCCGCCCTGCCCGCCTCCGCCCGCGTCGACGACCTGCTCTCCCGGATGACCCTTCAGGAGAAGACCGCCCAGTTGTACGGCGTATGGGTGGGCGCCGCCACGGACGGCGAGGGAGTCGCGCCGCTGCAACGCGAGATGACCGCCCAGTACGACTGGGACGAGCTGATCACCCAGGGCCTCGGCCAGCTCACCCGCTCCTTCGGCACCGCCCCCGTGGACCCGGCGCTGGGCGCGCAGGCACTGGCCCGCGCCCAGCGCCGTATCGCGGCCGCCGGACGTTTCGGCATCCCGGCCGTCGCCCACGAGGAGTGCCTGGCCGGCTTCACCACCTGGCGGGCCACCGCCTATCCGGTGCCGCTGGCCTGGGGAGCGAGCTTCGACCCGCCGCTCGTCGAGGAGATGGCCCGCCGGATCGGCGAGGACCTGCGCTCGGTCGGTGTCCACCAGGGGCTCGCGCCCGTCCTGGACGTCGTCCGCGACCCGCGCTGGGGACGGGTCGAGGAGACGATCGGCGAGGACCCGTATCTGACCGGCACGATCGGCACCGCCTATGTGCGCGGCCTGGAGTCCGCCGGGGTGATCGCCACGCTCAAGCACTTCGCCGGGTACGCCTCCTCAGCGGGCGCCCGCAATCTCGCGCCGGTGCGGGCGGGGGTGCGCGAGTTCGCCGATGTGACGCTGCCGCCGTTCGAGATGGCGCTGCGCGAGGGCGGGGCGCGCAGTGTGATGGCCGCGTACACCGAGACCGACGGAGTCCCCGCCTCGGCGGACCCGGGGCTGCTCACCGACCTCCTGCGGGACCAGTGGGGGTTCACCGGGACGGTCGTCGCCGACTACTTCGGCATCGGCTTCCTCCAGTCGCTGCACCGCGTGGCGGGCACCGACGCCGAGGCGGCGCACGCGGCGCTGCGGGCCGGGATCGACGTGGAGCTGCCGAGCCTGAAGTGCTACGGCACACCGCTCGTGGACGCCGTCCGCGCCGGCGAGATCGCCGAGGAACTGGTGGACCTGGCGGCCCGCCGTGTCCTGCTCCAGAAGTGCGAACTGGGCCTGCTGGACGAGGACTGGGACCCGGAACCGCAGTCGCGCATCGACCTCGACTCCACCGCCAACCGCGCCCTGGCCCGGCGCCTGGCGGAGGAGTCGGTGGTGCTGCTGGACAACCCGGACGGAGTACTGCCGCTGGCCCCGGACACCAGGATCGCGGTCGTGGGCCCGCGCGCGGCGGACGCCCTCGCGATGCTGGGCTGCTACTCCTTCCCGTCCCATGTCCTCACCCACCACCCCGACGTCCCGATGGGCATCGACATCCCGACCGTCCTGGAGGCGCTGCGCACCGAACTCCCCGACGCCAAGGTGACGTTCGCGGAAGGGTGCGGGGTGTCGGACCCTGATCCCTCCGGCTTCGAGGAGGCGGTGGGGCGGGCGTCCGAGGCGGATGTGTGCCTGGCGGTACTGGGCGACCGGGCGGGCCTGTTCGGCCGCGGCACCTCGGGCGAGGGCTGCGATGTGACGGACCTGCAACTCCCAGGCGTACAGGGCGATTTGCTGGACGCGCTGGTGGCGACCGGCGTCCCGGTGGTGCTGGTCCTGCTCACCGGCCGCCCCTACGCGCTGGGCCGCTGGCACGGCCGCCTGGGCGCGGTGGTCCAGGCCTTCTTCCCCGGCGAGGAGGGCGGCCCGGCGGTCGCGGGAGTGCTGTCGGGCCGGGTGAACCCGTCGGGGCGCCTCCCGGTGAGCGTCCCACGGGTGCCCGGCGGCCAGCCGTGGACCTATCTCCAGCCGCCGCTGGGCCTCGCGGGCGAGGTCAGCAACCTGGACCCGACCCCGCTGTACGCCTTCGGCCACGGGCGCTCGTACACCAGCTTCGCCTGGGAGTCGGACGCGGCGGAGGCGGAGATCGGCACGGACGGCTCGTACGAGATGAGCGTGACCGTCCGCAACACCGGTGACCGTGAGGGCGCGGAGGTGGTGCAGCTGTATCTGCACGACCCGGTGGCCTCGGTGACCCGCCCCGATGTCCGGCTGATCGGTTACCAGCGGCTGGAGCTGGCGCCCGGTGAAAGCCGTCGGGTGAGCTTCCACTTCCACGCGGACCTGTCAGCCTTCACCGATCGTTCAAATCTGAAGGTGGTCGAACCCGGTCCGCTGGAACTACGGTTGGGGACATCCAGCGCTCAGGTGCTGCACACGGCACGACTGACTCTCGTGGGCCCGGTACGGGTGCTCGGCCCGGACCGACGGCTCGTGTGCGAGGCGGTGGTGTCCTGATCCTCGGGGGAGGGTTGCGATGGACAGGTACGTCCACCATGAACTGCGGTCCGTCTTCAGCGCGTTGGCCGTGGCCGCCGTCTGTGTGCCGGTGACCGGCGTCGCCCGCGGGGCGCTGGTCAGCGCGTCCGGGCTGCCGCTGTTCCTGCTCGGCCTGATCGCCTTCGCGACCGTGTTCACGCTCCTCCAGTCGACCCGGATCAAGTGGCTCAGCGAGGTACTGGACTTCGAGGCCGCGGTCCCCCTGGAGGAGCCGCCCGCCGAGACGCCCCTGCGCCGGCGTCCGGTCAATCCCTGGCTGTTCACCATGATGACGGCCGCGACCCTGGGTTTCGCGTTCGCCCTGGACCCCGCGGCCGCCCTGTTCCCGCTCTGGCTTGCGCTGGCCTGGCTGGGCCAGGCCTACCTGGCCGTCAACTGGGAGCGCCGGCACGGCAAGACGCTGTGGCGGGGCCACGACCCGGACAAGCCCTGGCGGCTGTCCGTCAGCCCCCGGCCACTGCCTCGAACCGCCACCGGTGCACTGCCCGAGTGACCAACTCACCATCCGGCTCGGGCAGTTCGGGGACCACGGCGTCGTAGTCCCCGTCCCACCAGGTGATGACCAGCACCCGGTCCTGCGGGGCCCGGAAGGTCTCCCGGCGCAGGGGCGGCTCAGGGAGCTCCTGCTCGGAGACCCAGGCCAGCAGCTCCTCGCCCCGGCCCTCGGCCGCCCGCGCCTCCCACATCAGCGCGACCGTCACGGGTACAGGTTGTCCTTGCTGATCTCGTGCACGTGATCGTGTCCGGGCACATGCGGATCGGTCACCGGAAGGGATGAATCCGCCGACAGGTCCCAGCTCGACGCCGCCCTGTTCCGCGCGACCATCTCCGCGCCCAGCGCCGCGACCATCGCGCCGTTGTCGGTGCACAGCTTCGGCCGCGGCACGCGCAGTTCGATACCGGCGGCCTCGCAGCGGTGCCGGGCCAGCTCCCGCAGCCGGGAGTTGGCGGCCACCCCGCCGCCGATCATCAGGTGGTCGACGCCCTCGTCCTTGCAGGCCCGTACGGCCTTGCGGGTCAGCACGTCCACGACCGCCTCCTGGAAGGAGGCCGCCACATCGCGCACCGGCACCTCCTCCCCCGCGGCCCGCCTGGCCTCGATCCAGCGCGCCACGGCCGTCTTCAGACCGGAGAAGGAGAAGTCGTACGCCGGATCCCGGGGCCCGGTGAGCCCGCGCGGGAAGGCAATGGCCCGGGGGTCGCCCTCCTTCGCGTACCGGTCGATGACGGGACCGCCCGGGAAGCCCAGGTTCAGCACGCGCGCGATCTTGTCGAAGGCCTCACCGGCGGCGTCGTCGATGGTGGCGCCCATGGGCCGGACGTCGGAGGTGATGTCGCTCGACAGCAGCAGCGAGGAGTGCCCGCCGGACACCAGCAGCGCCATCGTCGGCTCGGGCAGCGCCCCGTGCTCCAGCTGGTCCACACAGATGTGCGAGGCGAGGTGGTTCACGCCGTAGAGCGGCTTGCCGAGCGCGTAGGCGTACGCCTTCGCCGCCGAGACACCGACGAGGAGGGCGCCGGCGAGGCCGGGACCGGCGGTCACGGCGATCCCGTCCAGGTCGCGGGCGGAGACTCCCGCCTCCTTCAGCGCGCGGTCGATGGTCGGCACCATCGCCTCCAGATGCGCCCGGGAGGCGACCTCCGGCACCACGCCGCCGAAGCGGGCGTGCTCGTCGACGCTGGACGCGACGGCGTCGGCCAGCAGGGTCGTCCCGCGCACGATGCCGACACCGGTCTCGTCGCAGGAGGTCTCGATCCCCAGGACCAGGGGTTCGTCAGCCATGGATCTCGGTTCCTTGTACGGAGGTTGTTGGGTCGGTCAGGCGCATCACCAGGGCGTCCACATTGCCCGGCTGGTAGTAGCCGCGCCGGAACCCGATGGCCTCGAAGCCGTAGCGCTCGTACAGCTTCTGGGCGCGGACGTTGTCGATCCGGCACTCCAGCATCACTTCGGCGCACTCGAACGCGGTGGCCGCCCGCAGCAGCTCGGTCAGCAGCCGCCCGCCGAGGCCGGTGCCCCAGTGGTCGCGGGCGGCGGCGATGGTCTGGATGTCGGCGAGGTCTCCGGACGCGACGAGGCCCGCGTACCCGACGATCCGGTCGCCCTCGACCGCGACGACGTACCGCCGGGTCGCCTCCGGCCCGCGCGCGTGGGCCAGCTCGGACCAGAACATCCCCCGGGACCAGGCGTCCTCGGGGAAGAGGTCCTTCTCCAGCTCCAGCACGGGATCGATGTCCCACCAGCGCATCTCGCGCAGCACCGCTGTCACTTGGGGGTGACCACCTTGTAGTTCTTGGGGACCTGGGCGTCGGGCCGGCGCAGATACAGCGGCCGGGGCGCGGGCAGCTCCTCCCCCGCGGCCAGCCGTTCGGCGGCGAGGGCGGCCAGCGCCGCCGCGGAGACATGCTCGGGCTCGTGCGCCTGGGGGAAGGTGTCGGGGTACAGCAGCGCGCCGGCCCCGACCGCGGGCAGCCCCGCGACCCGCTCGGCGATGTCGGCGGGCCGGTCGACCGCCGGGTCGGTCAGACGGGTGCGGGAGTCGGCGTACGTCGCCCAGTAGACCTCCTTGCGCCGGGCGTCGGTGGCCACGACGAAGGGGGCCTTGTCGATGTCGGCCGCGTACGCGAGACCGTCGAGAGTGCACACACCGTGCACGGGGACGCCGAGCGCGAGCCCGAAGGTGTCGGCGGTCATCAGACCGACCCGCAGCCCGGTGTACGGGCCTGGCCCGGTCCCTACGACGACGCCGGTGACGGCGTCCAGTTTCAGCCCCGCCTCGGCGAGCACGCGGTCGACGGCCGGCAGCAGCAGCTCGCCGTGACGGCGGGCGTCCACCTGACTCGACGAGGCGATGACGTCCGTGCCGTCGTGCAGCGCGACGGTGACGGCGGGGGTGGCGGTATCCAGAGCGAGCAAGAGCACGCGAACAGCCTACGGCTCCCCGCGCCGCCGCACGGCCGCCCGGGAGGAGCGGTCACCGGCTGCTACCGTCGCCGGGAAGCACGACGTACGACAAAGAGGTGGGCGACGGTGGCAGGCAGCAGCTCCGGATTCGTGGCCGGGCTCACCACGGCGGCCCTCGTGACCGTCGGCTTCCTCGCCTATCAGGCCTCGTCGACCGTCCCGGCCGACCTGGGGCGGGCGGACACGAGCGCGCCCGCCGCGGCCGTCTCCAAGGCCCCCCGCGACAAGCAGCACCCCGCCGCCCTGCCCGCCGGTTCCGGCAAGGGTGAACGGGTGGTGTACTCGGTGGACGACGACCGGGTCTGGCTCGTCGGCGCGGGCGGCAAGGTCAAGCGCACCTTCACGGTGTACCCCGGCACGGTGAACCCCGCCCCGGGCGTCTACACGGTCACCTCCCGCTCGAACGCGGTCACCGGTACGGACGGCGTCCCGATCGAGCACGTGGTCCGCTTCACCAGCGTGGACGGCGTGGCCATCGGCTTCAGCGCGGCGGTGGACGACTCGAACCAGGCACCCGCCCGGTCGGTCCGTACGGGCGGCATCCGCGAGTCGAGGGCGGACGGCGACGCGATGTGGGACTTCGCGACGATCGGCCAGAAGGTCGTCGTGATCCGTTAGGCCTCAGGCCGCTTTACGCTCCTGCGTTTGCGGAGCCCTGGGTTCCGGGGCGCGCGGGGGCGTCGATACGGCGTCTGCCGCGGCGCACGCCGCCAGCAGGTCGCGCATGGACACTCCGGACGACGGACGCGGATGCGTCGCGTCCCTCTGCGTGACCGACATGGACGCCTCCTGGGAGCCGGGGGCGGATGTAGTTAGGTACACCTAACTACGGGCTGGGTACCATGTGACCACGCCCGGGACACCGAAAGCAATATCTTGCCGACGTCTTGTCGGAATGTTCATGGACGACTCAGGCGGACAGTGCTTCCAGCCCCGCCTCCGCCCAGCGCGCGCCCAGCCCGGTCACCGTCACCTTCCGCACCTCGTCGGTCGTGTCGCCGACAGCCCGGTGGATGACGATCTGGAGCCGGTCGTCGGTCAGCTCCTCGACCTTGCCCTCGCCCCACTCCACGACGATCACGGATTCGGGCAGCGAGACATCGAGGTCGAGGTCCTCCATCTCGTCGAGCCCGCCGCCGAGGCGGTACGCGTCGACGTGAACGAGCGGCGGGCCGTCCCCGAGGGACGGATGGACGCGCGCGATCACGAAGGTCGGCGAGGTCACGGCGCCCCGGACCCCGAGGCCCTCGCCCAGCCCCCGGGTCAGCGTCGTCTTGCCCGCGCCGAGTTCCCCGCTGAGCATCACGAGGTCCCCGGCGCGCAGCAGCTTGGCGAGACGGCGGCCGAGCTCTCGCATCTGCTCGGGAGCGGTGACGGTCAGCCGGGTCTCAGCCCGGTTGTGCGGTGCTGCTTCCATAGCCACCCACGGTAGCGCCCGCGGGCACCGCACCCGCGCGGGTGAGCAGGTCGGCGAGACGGTCGGTGACCACTTCCGGGTGTTCCAGCATCACCAGGTGCCCGGCGTCGGGCACGAGCACCAGCTCGGCGTCCGGCAGCAGATCGGCGATCGCCTCACTGTGCTCGCTCGGCGTGACCAGGTCCTTGACCCCGGCCAGCACCAGCACCGGCAGGTCCGCGAAGTGCGCGAGGGCCTCGGTCTTGTCGTGGTCGGCGAAGGCCGGGTAGTACTCGGCGACGACATCGATCGGCGTGCCCTCGATCATCCGCTCGGCGAACCGCACCACCGCCGGGTCGACGTCCCGGGAGGCGAAGGAGTACCGCTTGATGATCCCGGCGAACAGATCGGCGGTGGCCCGGCGCCCCTTCTCCACCAGCGCGGCCTGCTGCCCCAGCGCCTTCAGCACACCGGGGAGCACCCGCCGTACGGCATTGACACCCGCGACGGGCAACCCGAAGTTGACCTCGCCGAGCTTCCCCGACGACGTACCGACGAGAGCGACAGCGACGACCCGGTCCCGGATCAGCTCGGGGAACTGGTCGGCCAGCGCCATCACGGTCATCCCGCCCATGGAATGCCCGACCAGCACGATCGGCCCCTCCGGCACGGCGGCGTCGATGACGGCCTTCAGATCCCGCCCGAGCTGCTCGATGTCGACCGGCACCCCCTCCTGCACCTGTGCCACGCCCCGCGCGGAGCGGCCGTGGCTGCGCTGGTCCCAGTGCACGGTCCGTACGACACCTCTGAGCGCCGCCCGCTGGAAGTGCCAGGAGTCCTGGCTGAGGCAGTAGCCGTGGCTGAAGACGACCGTGACGGGGGCCGGGGCCTTGCGTCCGAAGAGCCGGCGCCGGCGAGGGGCGGAGCCGCCCTCGGGCTCGACGTCGTCGACCTCGTAGTAGAGCTCGGTGCCGTCGTCGGAGCAGACCTTGCCGGGCATGCCGCGCAGCGAGCCGTAGGGGCCCGCCGAGTCGAGCGCGAGACGGGCCTTCTGGCGCATCCCCCGGCCGACGGTGAGCCGCTCTATGGCGACCCCTGCCGCCGCGCCCGCGGCGACCACGCCTATCGCGGCGCCCGCGAAACCGGTCGCGCGGCGCCAGTTCCCGGCGGAGGCGACGGCCGCGACGGCCTCCGCACTGCTCTCGCTCACGTACCGCTCCTCTTCACCGGACTGCTGTTGGCCACTGGGCCATCACCCAGCCTGGCCCTCGTTCACATAGACGCGGGGAACACGGGTTCCGATCCGGGTGACGATTTCGTAGGCGATGGTGCCGGCGGCCTGCGCCCAGTCCTCGGCGGTGGGCTCACCGCCGTCGCCGGGCCCGAACAGCACCGCGCGCTCACCCGGTTCGGGTTCGTCGCCACCCAGGTCCACGACGAACTGGTCCATCGCGACGCGTCCCGCGATCGTCCGCCACTTGCCGCCGACCAGCACGGGACCGGCGGAGGAGGCGTGCCGGGGGATACCGTCCGCATACCCGACGGGGATGAGTCCAAGGGTGGTGTCACCCGCGGTGGTGTATTTGTGCCCGTAACTGACGCCGTGTCCACCGGGCACGTGCTTGACGAGCGCCACGGACGCCGACAGCGTCATCACCGGCCGCAGCCCCAGGTCGGCGGGGCTGCCCAGCTCGGGGCTGGGCGAGACACCGTAGACGGCGATGCCCGTCCGTACGAGGTCGAAGTGGCTGTCGGGCCGGGTGAGCGTGGCCGGTGAGTTGGCGATGTGCCGGACCTCGGGGCGTACGCCCTGGCCCTCGGCGTGCGCGACCATCTCCCGGAACTGTTCGAGCTGGGCGTCGATGGAGGGATGCCCGGGCTCATCGGCGCACGCGAAGTGCGACCACAACCCGGTCACCTTCAGGAGCCCCTCACCCTCGGCCGCGAGCGCCTCCCGGACCAGCTCGGCCCAGTCCTCGCCCGGCTGACAGCCGCCGCGGCCGAGGCCGGTGTCGGCCTTGAGCTGCACGCGCGCGGGACGACCGGCCTCGCGGGCGGCCGCGGTGACCTCGCGCAGGGCCCACATCCCGCTCACCGAGACGTCGAGACGGGCCTCGATCGCCTCCCGCCAGGGGCCGCCCGGGGTCCACAGCCAGCACATGATCCGGACGTCGTCCGGCAGCCGCCCGTCGGCCCGCAGCGCGAGGGCCTCCTCGGGCGTGGCGGTGCCCAGCCATGTCGCCCCGGCCTCGACGGCCGCGCGGGCGCACGGCAGCGCGCCATGGCCGTACCCGTCGGACTTCACGACGGCCATCAGGGCCGCGCCCGGCGCGAGCGCGCGCAGGGTCCCCACATTGGCCCGCACGGCGGCGAGATCGATCTCGGCGCGGGCCCGCAGGGGCGCGGTCCGCGGGGCAGCTGTTTCAGTCATGGCGCCCCCAGTGTCTCAGAGGGGTCTGACAGACCGGTCGAGCCCTCAGGGCCTGTGCCCCCATACGTGGACCCGGTCCCCCTTCGTGCCCTTCTGCACCCAGGTCAGCTGCCGGCCGAGATCGACGCAGGCGACGCGATACGGCCGCACCGGACACTTCTTGGCGGCGTTCGGGTTCTTGCGCGCGCCGACGAGTTGCATGGTGGCCCAGGTGACGGGCCCCGCGAAGCCGATGGCGGGCTTGATCTTGTGCTTGAGCTGAAAGGCCCGGACGGCCCGGCAGTCGGCGGCGGACTGCTTCCCGTCCGCCTTGAGCCCGAGCCACCGCTCGGCCTGCCGCTGATAGGGCCCGGTCTGCTTGCTGCACGTGACACGGGAGACGGCATCGCCGAGCGGGACGTACTCGACGAGGTCGTAAGCCCCCGGCTCGGCCTCCCGCGGCTCGACCGCGTCTTCACGAGCGCCGGGTGTGTACACGTCCGGCGCCAGAACCTGATCGGGTGTGTCGATCACCCACGACTTCGGCGCCACCCCGGGCACCAACTCCGCCTCAGGCACCGGCGCGGGAGGCCCGGGCACCGCAACGGCACTCCCCACCGGCACCACACAAGCCGCGGCCATCACCACCGCGACACCCCGGCACACCACACGCGAACAGATCATGCGATCAGCGAACCGCGCCCCCGAACCGCCGGGGACGTGCCGCGCGGCGGGGTCACTCGGACGTACGCAGGCATCACGGCACCGGTCATAGGGTGCTCGGCATGAGCATCATCGGGGTCGGTATCGACGTGGCGGAGATCGACCGTTTCGCGGCATCCCTGGAGCGCACGCCCGGGATGGCCCGACGTCTGTTCCGGGACAGCGAGTTGCTGCTGCCCAGCGGGGAGCGGCGGGGTGTCGCCTCGCTGGCCGCCCGGTTCGCGGCGAAGGAGGCGTTGGCCAAGGCGCTGGGCGCCCCTGCGGGTCTGCTCTGGACGGACGCGGAGGTCTTCGTCGAGGACAGCGGTCAGCCGCGGCTTCGGGTGACGGGGACGGTGGCGGCCCGGGCTGCGGAACTGGGCGTGCGGGCCTGGCATGTGTCGCTGAGTCATGACGCGGGCGTGGCCTCGGCGGTGGTGGTCGCGGAAGGCTGAGGGGCGCGAGAGACTCGACGGTATGCGTACTGCGTACAGCGTGGAGACGGTCAGGACGGCGGAACGGGACCTCATGGCGCGGCTGCCGGAGGGGACGCTGATGCAGCGGGCCGCGGCGGGCCTCGCCGCGGCCTGCGCGGACCTCCTCGGCAGGGTGTACGGCAGCCGGATCGTGCTGTTGGTCGGCAGCGGCGACAACGGCGGCGACGCGCTCTGCGCCGGCGCCCGGCTGGCCCGGCGGGGCGCGGGGGTCACGGCGGTACTGCTGGCGCCGGAACGGGCCCACGCGGGCGGGCTCGCGGCACTGCGCAGGGCGGGCGGAAGCGTGGCAGGGGCCGATTCCGCGGCGACGCTGATCGACCGGGCGGACCTGGTGATGGACGGCATCGTCGGGATCGGCGGCAAGGGCGGTCTGCGTCCGGACGCGGCGCCCCTCGCCGAGGCCGCCTCGCGGGCCCGGGCCGCCGTGGTCGCCGTGGACCTGCCGAGCGGTGTGGACGTGGACACCGGCCAGGTCCCGGGGGCGGCGGTCCGCGCCGACCTCACGGTCACCTTCGGCACACACAAGCCGGGCCTGCTGGTGGATCCGGCGCGGGAGTACGCCGGCACGGTCCGCCTGGTCGACATCGGTCTGGAACTGCCGGAAGCGGCGCAACTTGAGGCCTTGCAGCACGCGGACGTGGCACGGATGCTGCCGGTGCCGGGGGCGGAGAGCGACAAGTACCGGCGGGGCGTGGTGGGTATCGCGGCCGGTTCCGCGCGGTACCCGGGGGCGGCGGTGCTGGCGGTGGCGGGCGCGCTGCGGGGCGGCGCGGGAGCCGTGCGGTACGTCGGCCCGGCCGGGGAGGCGGTGCTCACCCGCTTCCCGGAGACGCTGGTCTCGGACAAGGGGCCGAAGAAGGCCGGCCGGGTACAGGCCTGGGTCGTCGGCCCGGGCGCCGGTGACGACGCGGTGACGGTGGCGCAGGTGCTGGAGGCGGACGTACCGGTGCTGATCGACGCGGACGGACTGCGCCTGGCGGCCCGGGAGGCGGTGGGGGCGCGCACGGCACCGACCCTGATGACCCCGCACGCCGGGGAAGCGGCGGCGCTGCTCGGTGTCTCGCGCGAGGAGGTCGAGGGCGCGCGTCTGTCCGCGGTACGGGAGTTGGCGGGCCGTTACCGGGCCACGGTGCTGCTGAAGGGCTCGACGACGCTGGTGGCCGACCCGGACGCGAAGACGGCGGTACGGGTCAACGCGACCGGCACGTCCTGGCTCGCCACGGCAGGAAGCGGCGACGTCCTGTCGGGCCTGGCCGGCTCCCTGCTGGCCTCGGGGCTCGGTGCCCGGGACGCGGGGAGCGTGGCGGCGTATCTGCACGGTCTTGCGGGGCGGTACGCGGCGGACGGGGCGCCGGTAGGGGCGCAGGACGTGGCGGAGGGGATCGCCAGGGCCTGGCGGGACGTGCGGGACTGAAATACGGGTGCGTGCGGCGCTGACGGCCCCCTACCGTGCAGAGCATGCGCGTCGTCTTCACCAAGGGCCCCGGAACCAGCTACGACATTGCCGTCCACCGCGAAACCGGCGCCGAGCTGGCTCCGCGCAACGGCCCGGGCGGGCACCCGTACCTCCCCCACGACCTGGTGCACTTCCTGGTCGAGGCCGAGGCAGGCATCAGGCTCGGGGTGTACGGCCGCATCGCCGCCGGCGACAACGGCCTGTTCTGGCCGGCCGATGCCGCGGAGCGCGCCAAGGCCGCCCGGCACCGCAAGTCGAAGCGCCCGAAGTCCTCCCCCGGGGCCCAGGCCGACATGGCCAGGTCGGAGGAGCTGGCGGGCATCGCGGTGCCGGTGTGGGAGGTGCGGCACGGTCACGCGGCGGAGCTGCCGGCGTATGTGACGGTGCGGGAGATCCCCCCGGTGGTCGACCGGATCGTCTCCCGCCTCGACGAGTACTCCGAACGCTGGCACGCCCTGCCGGTGGGAGGCTCGCTCACACTGACGTGGTGACGCCGGACCGGTTCAGAACCAGACCTGGTCGTCGGGAGGCCCTACTCCACCGTCACCGACTTCGCCAGGTTCCGCGGCTGATCCACCTCGTTCCCCCGAGCCGTCGCCAGCTCGCAGGCGAACACCTGGAGCGGCACCGTCGCCACCAGCGGCTGGAGCAGGGTCGGCGTCGCCGGAATGCGGATCAGATGGTCGGCGTACGGCACCACCGCCTCGTCCCCCTCCTCCGCGATCACGATCGTCCGGGCGCCCCGGGCCCTGATCTCCTGGATGTTGGACACGATCTTGTCGTGGAGGACCGACCGCCCCCGCGGTGACGGGACGACCACCACCACCGGCAGGTCGTCCTCGATCAACGCGATCGGCCCGTGCTTCAACTCCCCCGCCGCGAAGCCCTCCGCGTGCATGTACGCGAGCTCCTTCAGCTTCAGCGCACCCTCCAGCGCCACCGGATAGCCCACGTGCCGGCCCAGGAACAGCACCGTGTTCTTGGCGGCCAGCGAGCGGGCCAGGGCACGTACCGGTTCCATGGTCTCCAGGACGCGCTCCACCTCTCCGGAGATGTCCGCGAGGTCCCGGACGACCGCCCGGATCTCGTCGCCCCACTTGGTGCCGCGCACCTGGCCCAGGTACAGCGCCACCAGGTAGCAGGCCACCAGCTGGGTCAGGAAGGCCTTCGTCGAGGCGACCGCCACCTCCGGGCCCGCGTGCGTGTACAGCACCGCGTCCGACTCGCGCGGGATCGTCGAGCCGTTGGTGTTGCAGATCGCGAGCACCCGGGAGCCCTGCTCACGCGCGTGCCGCAGGGCCATCAGCGTGTCCATGGTCTCGCCGGACTGGGAGATCGCGATGACCAGGGACTGCGCGTCCAGGATCGGGTCCCGGTACCGGAACTCGCTCGCCAGCTCCACCTCGCAGGGAATCCGCGTCCAGTGTTCGATGGCGTACTTGGCGATGAGCCCCGCGTGGAAGGCCGTACCGCACGCGACGATGACGACCTTGTCCACTTCCCTCAACTCGGAAGCGGAGATGCGCACTTCGTCCAGCGTCAAGGCGCCGGACGCGTCGATGCGGCCGAGCAGGGTGTCGGCGACCGCCTTGGGCTGCTCGGCGATCTCCTTGAGCATGAAGTAGTCGTAGCCGCCCTTCTCGGCCGCCGAGGCGTCCCAGTCGACGTGGTACGAGTGGACCTCGGCCGGCCTGCCGTCGAAGCCGGTCACCGTGACGCCGTCGCGGCGGAGCTCCACGACCTGGTCCTGGCCCAGTTCGATGGCTGAGCGGGTGTGGGCGATGAAGGCCGCCACGTCCGAGGCCAGGAACGCCTCGCCCTCCCCCACGCCCACCACCAGCGGCGAGTTGCGGCGCGCGCCCACCACCACGTCCGGCTCGTCCGCGTGCACCGCGACCAGCGTGAACGCCCCCTCCAGCCGCCGGCACACCAGCCGCATCGCCTCCGCGAGGTCGGCGCAGGAGGAGAACTCCTCGGCGAGCAGATGCGCGACGACCTCGGTGTCGGTCTCGGAGGTCAGTTCATGGCCCCGCTCCGCCAACTCCGCCCGCAGCAGGGCGAAGTTCTCGATGATGCCGTTGTGGACGACGGCCACGCGTCCGGCGTTGTCCAGGTGCGGATGCGCGTTCGCGTCCGTGGGTCCGCCGTGTGTCGCCCACCGGGTGTGCCCGATGCCGGTGGAGCCGCTCGGCAGCGGGCGCTCGACCAGTTGCTTCTCCAGGTTGACGAGCTTGCCGGCCTTCTTCGCGGCGGCCAGCCCGCCGTCCGCGAGCACGGCCACGCCCGCCGAGTCGTATCCCCGGTACTCCAGTCGCTTCAGCCCGGCCATCACGACATCGAGCGCCGACTGAGACCCCACGTATCCCACGATTCCGCACATGAGCGGCAGCCTACGATCGAATCCGCCGCCGAACCGGCCACTTCGTGCCCGATTTCGGAAATTCCCACGCCCTTACGTATCAGCCGTATCGACGGCTTCACGTCTTCGCCCGGTACGCCCTCATCGCCAGCGGATAGAACACGAGGGCTATCCCCGCCGCCCACACCAGCGACCACATCACCGGCTCCGCCACCGGCCCGCCGAGCAGCAACCCCCGGAAGGCGTCGGAGAGATGGGTCACCGGGTTCACATCGCTCCATGCCTGGAGCCACCCCGGCATCGTGTCCACCCTGACGAACGCGCTGCTGGTGAAGGTGATCGGGAAGATGAGGGTGAAGGCGAAGGCCTGCACCTTCTCCGCGTCCCCCGCCAGCATCCCGATCAGCACCGCGCTCCACGACACGGCCGCCGCGAACACGATGACCAGCAGGGTGCCGAGCAGGAAGCCGTCGAGCCCGCCCGTGACACGGAAGCCGAGCAGCAGCCCGAGCCCGATCATCAGCAGCAGCGCCCACAGGTGCTTGGCGAGGTCAGCCGTGATCCGGCCGATCAGCGGCGCAGAGCGGGCTATCGGCAGGCTCCGCAGCCGGTCGAAGACGCCCTTGGTGAGGTCGGTGTTGAGCGCCATCGCCGTGTACATCGTCATGAACAGGGTGTTCTGCACGATGATCCCGGGCAGCGCGTACTTCAGATACGCCTCGGGCGATCCGGCCATCTGCCCGCCCAGGACATAGGTGAACAGGAACACGAACATGATCGGCGTGATGCTGTAGTCGACCAGTTCGAGCGGGTTGTGCTTGACCGCGACCAGGCTGCGCCAGGCCATGGTGAAGATCTGCTGGAGTCCGGAGAGGGGGCGTACCCGGCCCGACTTGGTGATGGGGGCCGTGAGGGTGGTGGCGGCCATGGTCAGTTCACCGCCTTCTCCAGCTCGGCGTCCTCCGGAACCGGCTCGTCCTCCGGCTCATCGGTGGGCTCCGCACGGTGACCGGTCAGGGCGAGGAACACCTCGTCGAGCGAGGAGCGCCGCAGCGCCAGCTCGCCCACCGCTATCCCCTCCCGGTCCAGCGTGCGCACGACGGCCGGCATCAGCTCGGGGTCCTTCACCGGGGCCGTGACCGTTTCGCCCTCGATCTGGGTCTGGGTTCCGGCCGCCTGGGCCACCAGCGTGTGCACCCGCCCGAGCTCCGCCGCGACCAGCGGCCGCACCTGCAGCACCTGGCCGCCGACCTGGGACTTCAGCTGGTCCGGGGTGCCCTCGGCGATCACCCGGCCCTTGTCGATCACCACGATGTCGTCGGCGAGCACATCGGCTTCGTTCAGATACTGCGTGGTCAGCAGGGCCGTCGCACCGTCCGCGACCAGGCCCCGCAGCAGGTCCCACAGCTCACCCCGGCTGTGCGGATCGAGGCCGGTCGTGGGCTCGTCGAGAAAGAGGATGCGGGGCCGGCCCACCAGGCTCGCGGCGAGGTCGAGGCGCCGTCGCATACCGCCCGAGTACGTCTTCACGGCCCGTCCGGCCGCGTCCGTGAGCTGGAAGCGCTCCAGCAGCTCCCGGGCCCGCGCCTTCGCCTCCCGCCGTGGCAGTCCCAGCAGACGGCCGATGAGCAGCAGATTCTCCGTACCGGTCAGGTTCTCGTCCACCGCGGCGTACTGCCCGGTCAGCCCGACCAGCGCGCGCACGATCCCCGCCTCCCGCACGACGTCGTGCCCGGCCACCTGAGCCCGCCCCCCGTCGGGCTGGAGCAGCGTCGCGAAGATCCGTACGGCGGTCGTCTTCCCCGCGCCGTTGGGCCCCAGCAGCCCGAGCACCGAGCCCTGCCGGGCCCCCAGGTCGACCCCGGCCAGCGCCTCGGTCTCCTTGAACCGCTTGACCAGGCCTTCCGCCTCGATCGCATACGTCATGGGTCACCCCTACGGGTTTCGTCATGTCCGGGTGGACCCCGGCCTGGGCCCACCTCTCCCACAACTGTGACGCACGCCACTGACATTCCCCGCCTTGCCCGTGTTCGTCCCGAAATCCTGGGTGCGTGACGGATCCCACCCCACCGTCCGTTCGTACTCCCGTAACAATGGACTGTGATCTCTCCGGTCTCTCCGATGCCCCGGAGCGCCCACCGGCCCAGGCCGGAGGCGACTCCCTACGTCGACCTCACCCGAGCCGAGTGGAGCGCGCTGCGCGACAAGACGCCGCTGTCGCTCACCGCCGAGGAGGTCGAGAAGCTGCGCGGCCTCGGCGATGTCATCGACCTCGACGAGGTGCGGGACATCTACCTCCCGCTCTCCCGTCTGCTCAATCTCTACGTCGGCGCCACGGACGGCCTCAGAAGCGCGCTCAACACCTTCCTCGGCGAACAGGGCTCCCAGTCCGGCACCCCCTTCGTCATAGGGGTCGCGGGATCGGTCGCCGTCGGCAAGTCCACGGTCGCCCGCCTCCTCCAGGCCCTGCTCTCCCGCTGGCCCGAGCACCCGCGCGTGGAGCTGGTCACCACGGACGGCTTCCTCCTCCCGACGAAGGAGCTGGAGGCCCGCGGCCTGATGTCGAGGAAGGGCTTCCCGGAGTCGTACGACCGCCGTGCCCTGACCCGTTTCGTCGCCGACATCAAGGCGGGCAAGGACGAGGTCACCGCCCCCGTCTACTCCCACCTCATCTACGACATCGTCCCGGGCCAGAAGCTCACCGTCCGCCGCCCGGACATCCTGATCGTCGAGGGCCTGAACGTCCTCCAGCCCGCCCTCCCCGGCAAGGACGGCCGCACCCGCGTCGGCCTCGCCGACTACTTCGACTTCAGCGTGTACGTCGACGCCCGCACCGAGGACATCGAGCGCTGGTATCTGAACCGTTTCCGCAAGCTCCGCGACACGGCCTTCCAGAACCCGTCCTCGTACTTCCGCAAGTACACCCAGGTCTCCGAGGAGGAGGCCCTGGACTACGCCCGGACGACCTGGCGGACGATCAACAAGCCCAACCTCGTGGAGAACGTGGCCCCGACCCGTGGCCGCGCCGCCCTCGTCGTCCGCAAGGGCCCCGACCACAAGGTGCAACGACTGAGCCTGCGGAAGTTGTGAGCTGGTAGAAAGGCGCTCATGCTGCATCTGCGCCTGATCACACCGTCCGACAAGACGGACACCGTGGTCCGCCTGATCGAGGCCACCGTCGGCACCACCCACCTCGTGGTGCTGCCGGGCGCCGCCCGCAACCCCGCCGGGGACGTGGTGCTGTGCGATGTGGCGCGGGAGGCCGGCGACGAACTCCTCACCGGGCTCCAGCGCCTGGAGATCGAGGACTGCGGTTCCATCGCCGTGGAGAACATCAACCTCTCCCTGTCCAAGCGCGCGGACAAGGCCGAGGCGGAAGCTCCCGGCGAAGGCGCGGACGCGGTCGTGTGGGAGCACCTCACGGACGCGACCCACGAGGAGTCGACGCTCTCCTTCACCTACCTCGCGTTCATCACGCTCGCCACGATGATCGCGGCCTGCGGTGTGGTGCTGGACAACGCGATCCTGATCGTGGGCGCGATGGCCGTGGGCCCGGAGTTCGGCCCCCTGGCGGGATTCAGCACGGCCCTGGTGCAGCGCGCCCCCCGCCTGGCGATGCGGTCGCTGATCGCGCTGCTGGTGGGCTTCGCGGTGGCCATGGCGGTCACGGTCGGCTTCAGCTTCTTCATGGACGCCATCGACCTGTTCAGCCAGGAGCAACTGGACGCCGACCGCCCCCAGACCGGCTTCGTCTACGCCCCCGACTGGCTCTCGTTCATCGTCGCGGTCCTGGCCGGCGCGGCCGGCACCCTCTCCCTGACCTCGTCGAAGTCGGGCACCCTGGTCGGCGTGGCCATCTCGGTCACCACGGTCCCGGCAGCCGCCAACGCGGCGGTGGCCCTGAGCTTCGGCGACACCAAACAGACCTGGGGCTCGACGGAACAGCTCCTGCTGAACCTGCTGGGCATCGTCCTGGCAGGCACCCTGACGCTGCTGGCCCAGAAGTGGTTCTGGGCACGATCGAAACGCCGGGCAGGGGTGCCCACCTAGGGGCGCGGGGCTGTGCTCAATGTGCGGCTCCGCCGCGTGGGCCCGACAAGCCACAGACAACCCGCAGCCCGCGAAGCACAGAACCCCCCACCCCGAACCCGAAGTCTTAACCCAGCGCCGACTTCACAACATCGGCCAGCCGCCCGGCAACAGCCCGAGCCTGATCAATATCCGCCGCCTCGACCATCACCCGAACCAGCGGCTCGGTCCCGGAGGGCCGCAGCAGCACCCGCCCCGTGGACCCCAGCTCCGCCTCCGCCTCCGCGACAGCGGCAGCCAGCTCCCCGGACGTCTTCACCCGCGACCGATCGACATCAGGCACATTGATCAGCACCTGCGGCAGCCGCTCCATCACAGAGGCCAGCTCCCGCAGCGACCGCCCGGTCTCGGCGACCCGAGCCGCGAGCATCAGGCCCGTCAGCGTGCCGTCCCCGGTCGTCGCGTGATCGAGGATGATCACATGCCCGGACTGCTCACCGCCCAGCGTGTACCCGTGCTCCTTCATCTCCTCCAGCACATACCGGTCACCGACGGCGGTCTGGACGATCTTCAGTCCCTCCCGCTCCAGCGCCAGCTTGAACCCGAGGTTGGACATCACGGTCGCGACAACGGTGCCTGAGCGCAGTGCGGAACGCTCCCGCATCGCCAGCGCGAGGACGGCCATGATCTGGTCGCCGTCCACCTCCTCGCCGGTGTGGTCGACGGCCAGACAGCGGTCGGCGTCACCGTCGTGGGCGATGCCGAAGTGCGCGCCGTGCTCGACGACGGCGGCCTTCAGCAGATCGAGATGGGTCGAGCCGCAGCCGTCGTTGATGTTGAGCCCGTCGGGCGAGGCGCCGATCGTGATGATCTCGGCCCCGGCCCGCGAGAACGCCTCCGGCGACACCCGCGAAGCGGCCCCGTGCGCCTCGTCGAGGACGATCTTCAGCCCGTCGAGCCGGTTGGGCAGTACGGCGACGAGGTGGGCGATGTACTTGTCGAAGCCCTCGTCGTACTCCCGGACCCGGCCGACGCCCGCGCCGGTGGGCCGCTCCCAGGGCTCACCGCGCCGGTGCTCCTCGTAGACGGCCTCGATCCGCTCCTCCAGCTCGTCGTCGAGCTTGTGCCCGCCGCGCGCGAGGAACTTGATGCCGTTGTCCGGCATGGCGTTGTGGCTGGCAGAGAGCATGACGCCGAGGTCGGCGCCGAGCGCGCCGGTGAGATAGGCCACGGCGGGCGTCGGCAGCACGCCGACCCGCAGGACGTCGACACCCGCGCTCGCGAGCCCCGCGACCACGGCGGCCTCCAGGAACTCCCCGGACGCGCGCGGGTCCCGTCCGACCACCGCGATCGGCCGGTGGCCCTCAAAGGTGCCCGCCTCGGCCAGCACGTGGGCCGCCGCGACCGACAGACCGAGCGCCATCTCGGCGGTCAGATCCGCGTTGGCGACACCGCGCACGCCGTCCGTGCCGAAGAGTCGTCCCACTTGTCCTCCTGATGAAGCTGATGAAGCGTCACTTTCGAGATCATCTTCGGAGATCGCCCAAGATCACCCGATCACACAAGCCTTTGAACGTCTTGTGCCGTTATACGCCCATGGCTGTGATAAACGAACGCCCCGGCGGCACTGTGGCGTGCCGCCGGGGCGTTCGGACGTACTGCTGAAGTGCGAGTACGCGCTGCAGGCAGCGAAGCTTAGCGCTTGCTGTACTGCGGGGCCTTGCGGGCCTTCTTCAGACCGGCCTTCTTGCGCTCGACCGCACGGTCGTCGCGCTTGAGGAAGCCGGCCTTCTTGAGCGGGCCGCGGTTGTTGTCGACGTCGGCCTCGTTCAGCGCACGGGCGACACCGAGACGGAGCGCACCGGCCTGACCGGAGACACCGCCACCCGCGATGCGGGCGATGACGTCGTAACGGCCCTCAAGCTCCAGGACCTTGAACGGCTCGTTGACTTCCTGCTGGTGCACCTTGTTGGGGAAGTAGTCCTCAAGGGTGCGACCGTTGATCTTCCACTTGCCGGTGCCCGGGACGATCCGGACGCGGGCGATGGCGTTCTTGCGACGGCCCAGGCCGGCGGCCGGCTGGGGCTCGCCGAAGCGGGAGGCCAGGGACTCCGAGGTGTACTCACCCTCGACGGGGACCTCGGTCTCGGTGGTGTAGCTGTCGATGTCAAGCTCTTCGAGCGGCTGCTCGGCAGTGGTCTCGGCCACGATTCTCCTCAGATTCTGTTCAGTCTTAGGGGGTGGCCGGACTTACTGCGCGACCTGGGTGATCTCGAACGGCACCGGCTGCTGGGCAGCGTGCGGGTGCTGGTCACCCTTGTAGACCTTCAGCTTCGAGAGCATCTGACGGCCCAGAGTGTTCTTGGGGAGCATGCCCTTGACGGCCTTCTCGATGGCCTTCTCGGGGTTCTTGTCGAGCAGCTCGTCGTAACGGACGGAGCGCAGACCACCGGGGTAGCCGGAGTGGCGGTACGCCATCTTCTGGGTCCGCTTGTTGCCGGACAGGTGCACCTTGTCGGCGTTGATGATGATGACGAAGTCACCGGTGTCGACGTGGGGGGCGTAGATCGGCTTGTGCTTGCCCCGGAGGAGGGTCGCTGCGGTGGTGGCGAGACGGCCCAGGACAACGTCCTGAGCGTCGATGACGTGCCACTGGCGCGTCACATCGCCGGGCTTGGGGCTGTACGTACGCACGGTTCGTAGCCTTCGCTTCGAGTGAATGGTCCTGAACAGGTCACCGAAACGATCACGACAGCCCTGACCGCACTGCGGTGACGCAAACCGCGTGCTGGTCGCTGGTCATCGGCCCGGTGGACCGGTGTAAGGGCCCGTCCCGTGAGAATGAGCAAGCCAATACACAACGAACAGGCAGAATACCTGGGCTTCCCCGGACGGGTCAAAACGAGGTCACTGCCGTAGCAGGAACCGATTTTACCCGCATTCGCCGCCGCCCCGGCCAATTGTGCCAAACGATCGTGAACGTCAGCGCACACAGCGTGAGAGCGTCCTTGAAGGCCCGCCGCTGCACAGGCTCCAGACCGGGCCACGTCACCCCTGGAAGCTGGGGCGCCAGCGCGAGCCAGAACCAGGGCCCCCGGGCCACCGAGCCCGCGCACGGGAGAGAGGCGACCAGCAGCGGGACGACGATCACCAGGTAGTGGTCGTACGACGGTCTGGACACCAGGAACGCCGAGAGCATCAGGGCCGCCGCCGTCTCCGTGAGCCTGAGCGGCCCGGGGTCGGCGCGGCGCCAGCGCCGGTACGCGCAGACCACCCCGGCGGCCGCCGCGAGCAGGGCGAGCAGACCGGCCACGGGTGCCGGCGCCCCGAGCCTGGGCAGCACGGCCGCCGGGGACGCCTCGTAGAGCCGTACGAAGTCGTCGTCGCCCTTCAGCAGGAAGGGCAGGGTTCGGGTCAGGAAGCCCGTGGGGTCGGGGAGGAACAGGGCCGAGACCGCCGACGCCGTCGCGGGGACGGCGATCATCACGGCCAGGGCCCGCCACCGTCCGGCGAAGACGAACAGCAGCGCCATCGGGACCAGGACCGGCTTCAGCGCGATCGCCGTACCGAACACCGCGCCGGCCGCCACCCACCGGCCCCGGCCCGCCAGCAGCAGCCCCAGCGGCAGGGCGAGCGCGGCCGTCGCCGTCCAGTTCGCCAGGAGGATCAGGTGGGCGAAGGGCGCGAAGCCGACGGTGAGGCCCGCCAGGCCCAGGGCGGCGAGCCGGCTGCGCGGCGGGATGCCGTGCAGGCGCAGGGCGCAGGCCCAGCCGGCGGCCAGGCAGACGGTCACCGCGAGCGGTACCAGCACGCGCAGCGCGGTCGGGGAGAGCAGGGTCTGGGGGGCGGCGGCCAGCACGGCGCCCGGGAGATAGAGGAAGTGCGGATCGTCATAGGGAGAGCCGCCGTCCAGCCAGGTCCGCGCGGCCCGCACCACGATGGCGTTGTCCATGCCGCCGTCCGAGGTCCCGCGTGCCGTGCGGACCGTCGCGGCGCCCAGGACGGCCGCGAGGAGCGCCCACAGATGCCAGGACGCGGGTCGTACCAACCACCCGGAGATGTCGCTTTTGCCCTCGCTCACCGACGCAACGCTAGGTGTCCCAGGGCTTCTTGAGACGGAACGGCACGCCCCGGTCCCCGTCTAAGATGCGCCCCATGAGCTTCGGGCAGCAGGGGGGTCCCCAGTCCCAGTGGGATCCCTGGAAACCGCATTCCCAGCAGCCGTGGAACAGCGGCGGCGACAGCCAGACCCCGGACTGGGCCGCGCTCGCCGAGGCGTCCGAGTCCCGTAACAAGCGACGCCGGCTGCTGTTCATCGGCGGTGGCGCGCTGGCCACGGTCGGGGTGGCCGCGGCGGTCGCCGTGGCCGTGGTGTCGGCCAACGGCGACGACAAGCCGACCGCGCAGCTTCCCGCGACCGCGGACATACCGAGCGGGTCCACCGGCCCGGCGCCGTCCTTCGAACCGACGAGCGCGCCGCCCCCGCTGGACCCGAACGACTTCATCGCGAGCGCCAAGAAGGACACCGCCCCGCTCAGCCCCGAGACCCTCTTCCCGGGCTCGCAGCTGACCCTGGGCGAGACCCTCTACAAGAAGGGTCCGACGGCCGACACCAAGGACTGCTCCTCGGCCGCCCTGAAGACCCTGCCGAAGATCCTCGACGCGAACGGCTGCACCCGTCTGATGCGCGTCACCTACGTCAGCGGCGGCGTCGCGGTCACGGTCGGCGTGGCCGTCTTCGACACCGAGGCACAGGCGACCGGGGCCAAGGGCCAGACCGACGACAAGAGCATCGTGAAGGCGCTGCCCGGCAAGGGCGTGAAGCCCTTCTGCAACTCCGCCGTGTGCCGCACCACGCGCAACTCCAACGGCCGCTACGCCTACTTCACGGTCACAGGGTTCACGAACGGCAAGGACGTCACCACCAAGGACGCCAAGGTGTTCGCGGTCGACGACGACCTTCAGCGGTTCACCTTCGACCAGATCCGACGCCGGGGCGAGGCCCAGGCGTCGGCGGCGGCGCAGGCGGGCTGATCCCTCAGGACTCGGTCAGCGTGTCGAACCAGCCGACGCCGTTGCCCCGGAACTCGTCGGCGGCCTTCTCGGCCTCCTTCGCCGTGAGCTTCTCGCCGGCCTGGTAGTAGACCCAGTCGACCTTCATGTCCCAGGCACGGTCGCCGGCGAACGGCAGGTCCACGAACCAGGTGTTGAAGTTGATCGCCATGTCGGCGCGCGGGGCGTAGTCCGAGCCGCTGCGGTAGAGGGTCTTGCCGTCGATGCTGTAGGTGACGGACTTCTTGTCGACCGTGATCAGCACGGTGCGCCAGCCGGCGATGCTCTTCTCGGTCTTGCTGGTGACGCGGTCGCCCTCGTCGGCGTTGCGCCAGGTCGTGGTGTCGAGCTTCGGTCCGGGCGCGCCCCAACCGCCGTTCGGCATGTACTCGTTGTCGAGCTCCGCGTACTTGCTGCCCGAGCCGCCGATGGTGAAGAACGTCTGGTTGATGTGGTCGCCGTTCTCGCCGGTCGTCGGCTTGTCGGTGAAGTGGATCCGGGCCGCGTAGGTGCCGGTGCGGAACTTCGCCTCCTTGGTGCCGAGCGCGGCCTGCTTCGTACCGGCCGTCGTGCCGTCGGTCGAGGCGCGCAGGTTGAGCACCTGACCGCCGGGCGCCTCGTCGTCGCCGGGGAAGGTGACGCCCTTCGCGGTCCAGGTGTTCTCGATGCCGGGTCCGCCCTCGCTGGTGCGCACCAGCCAGCCGTGCTTGAACAGCGCGGTGTCCTTCGGGCCCCGGTAGTTGAAGTCGTCGAAGAAGCCGCCCTCGGGGAGCTCGGGCACGGCCCGGGACACGGGCTTCGCGGAGGCCTCGGCGCCCTCACCGCCTGGCTCCTCGCCCCACACCAGGGCGCCGCGCTTGTAGGCGGGGATCCGGTCGGATTCCTGGTACGTCTTCTTCGAGGCGTCGTAGGACCAGTCGCCGTCCTGGTCCACCGGCTTGTGGTCGGTCCGGTAGAGCTGGATCTCCAGGCCCTCGCTGTTCGCGCCGGGCTTCAGCACGCCCGCCTTGCCGGTGAACCCGAGCTCCAGATAGTGGTCGGCGCCCTCCTCCGGCGCGTCCATGGCGACCACGGTGCCGGTCAGGTTGGAGCAACCGACCGCCGCTTCCACGCAGTTGAAGCCGTACGACGCGTCCCCGTCGGCGCTGAAGTAGTAGCGCAGGGTGACGTCGCTCAGCGGCACCGGCTTCTCGGAGGTGTTGAAGACCTCCAGCCACGGCCGGACGGCTTCGGCCTCGGCCGAGGTCTCGGTGCGGTAGCGGACGGTGAGCTCGGGCTCCTCCGGGTTGAAGTGGTTCCATACCGGCTTGGCGGCCAGGACACCGCCGACGAGGACGGCCACCGCGAGCAGGACCTTGAAAGCGCGGGCTATGCCACTGCGACGACGTGGTTGACGGCGGGACGCCACGTGGGTCTCCTTCAGGGGCGCGGGGCGTGCGCCCGGCGGATGGAATCGGCAAGAGGGTACCCGTCGAGGCGCCGTGCGCCAGGGGTCGGTTTCAGACCGAAATCCGTCGACAAACGGCCGACTCATGACCATGCAGAAGGGTTGTACGCGCTTTCGAGTGACAAAAACGACTGTGTGCGATGTGTGATCACTTGTGTGGGCGCTGTTAGCCTTCTCGCTCCTGTATGCGATGGATGACTGTGACTGTGCGCCCGGGCTGGGGGCTTGGGTGGCGCCGGGGTGGGAAGTATTGCCGTGAACCGAAACTCCACTGCCGATCTCGTGATCATCGGGCTCGGCTACGTCGGGCTGCCCCTTGCCAGGGCAGCAAGCGCTTCCGGCCTGAGGGTCGTCGGACTCGACCGCAGCCAGTCCGTGGTGCAGGGACTGTCCTCGGGTGCGTCGCACGTCGACGACATCAGCGACGCCGATGTGCGCGCCATGCTGGACCAGGGTTTTCGCGCGGTCTCCTCGCCCGAGGTCATCGCGGACGCGGCCGCGGTCGTCATCTGTGTGCCCACCCCGCTGACCGACCACGGCGCGCCCAACCTCGGCGCGGTGGACTCCGCCGTCGCGGACATCGCCGCCCACCTCAAGCCGGGCACCCTGGTCGTCCTGGAGTCCACGACCTACCCGGGCACCACCGACGAGGTCGTCCGCCCGCGCCTGGAGGCCGGCGGCCTGAAGGCGGGCACCGACTTCTACCTCGCCTTCTCCCCCGAGCGCATCGACCCGGGGAACCCGACCTACGGCCTGGAGAACACGCCCAAGGTCGTCGGCGGCACCACCCCGGACTGCACCAAGGCGGCCCGCGCGCTGTACGAGCGCTTCGTGGGCAGCGTGGTGGAGGCCAAGGGCACGCGTGAAGCCGAGATGGCCAAGCTGCTGGAGAACACCTACCGGCACGTGAACATCGCGCTCGTCAACGAGATGGCGATGTTCTGCCGCGAGATCGGTGTCGATCTCTGGGACTCCATCCGCTGCGCCTCCAGCAAGCCTTTTGGCTTCGCCCCCTTCTACCCGGGCCCCGGCGTCGGCGGTCACTGCATCCCGATCGACCCGAACTACCTTTCTTACAAGGTACGTTCGCTCGGTATACCGTTCCGATTCGTGGAACTGGCCCAGGAGATCAACCAGCGGATGCCCGCCCATGTCGTCTCACGCGCGGCCGACCTGCTCAACCAGCAGGGCAAGCCGATCCGCGGCTCGCGCGTCCTCCTGCTCGGCGTCACCTACAAGCCGGACATCTCCGACCAGCGGGAGAGCCCCGCGGTGGACGTGGCCGAGCTGCTGCTCGAACGCGGCGCCGACCTCGCCTACTACGACCCCCGGGTCGAGGACTGGACCGTCGAGGGCACCTCCGTGCCCCGGGTCGAGGACTACCTCGCCGGTGCGGCCGAGGCCGATCTGACCATCCTTCTCCAGCAGCACAGCGAACTCGACCTGGACGCGCTGGCCGACCGGTGCCGCCTGCTCTTCGACACGCGCGGCAAGTCGGCCGACCATCCCCAGGTGGTCAAGCTGTGACCGACACCTACATACCGGGGGCCGTCGACACCGACGGCCGCCGCCGCCACAAGCGCCGACGGCATCTGAAGGTCTCGTACTTCTTCTTCGTCGCCATCGCCGCTGTCATCGTCACCAAGCTCGACCCGGACTCACTCCGTCTGTACTCGTTCGGGGCGCTCGGGCTGCTCGCCCTGAAGATGTTCGGGGCGCTCTTCTACCGGCCCGCCAAGGCGGACCGCGAGGAGCTGATGCTCCTCGACAACTCGTGGGTCACCGCGGTCATCCCGATCTACAACGAGGACCCGGTGATGTTCGAGCAGGGCATGCGCAGCCTTCTCGCGCAGAGCAGGCTGCCCAACGAGATCCACATCATCGACGACGCCAGCGCCGACTCCTCCGGCATCAAGGCCGCGAAGAAGCTGCGCCGCGAGTTCGAGGCGCAGGGCGTGAAGTACACGGTCAGCGTGCAGCCCGAGAACAAGGGCAAGCGCGAGGCCCTCGCCCTCGGCTTCGAGGCGGCGCCCTACACCGACCTGTTCCTGTGCGTGGACTCGGACACGGTCCTTTCCCGGGACACCGTCCGCGAGCTGCTGCTGCCCATGGCCAACCCGAAGATCATGGCCTCCACGGGCATGGTCCTCGCGCTCAACCACGACAGCAACATCTTCACGCGCCTGCAGGACCTCAGGTACGGCAACTCGTTCCTGTTCGAGCGGGCCGCGTACTCCCGGCTGAAGTCGGTCCTGTGCTGCTGCGGCGCGCTCTCCGTGTACCGCGGCACCCTGGTGCGCAAGTACCTGCCGGACTTCCTGAACCAGCAGTTCCTCGGCAAGCCGGCCGTCTTCGGCGACGACCGGCGCATGACCAACTACTGCCTGATGGAGGGCCAGGTCGTCTTCCAGGAGACGGCCGTCGGCTACACCGCCGTCCCCGAGAAGCTGCCGCACTTCCTGCGCCAGCAGGTCCGCTGGAACAAGTCCTTCTTCCGTGAGTCCCTGTGGGCCTTCACCCACCAGAAGAAGTACCGCCCCGCATTCTGGCTCACCTGCATGGAACTCGCGCTGTGGCTGATCTTCGGCTCGGCGATGTTCTACTCCATGGTCATCCTGCCGATCATGCAGCCGGAGCGGTTCCTCAACCACATCGGCGACTACCTGGTCTTCATGGTCCTCATGGGGTACCTGCGCAATGTCCGGTACCTGGACTTCCCGCGCCGCGGCATGGGTTTCATCAAACGCTTCGGCATGTTCCTGCTGGCGCCGCTGTACGGCGTCATCCAGCTGCTCCTGCTGACCCCGCTGCGGTTCTACGCCCTGCTCACCCTGCACAAGGGCAGCTGGGGCACCCGTCAGGGCGGCGTCGAGGTCTCCGTCGCCGGCGACCACGAGCAGGACGTGTCCGCGGTCTACGAGGAAGAGGACGAGTACTCGTCCCAGCAGGTCTCCTCCACGATCGAGATGATGCGCCTGGAGGGCATCGCCCTCGCGCGTACCGCCCCGCACGCCTCCCCGCGCAACCCCAACGGCATGGCGCAGGCCTACACCGGCCACACCCAGGGCGAGTTGCACGACATGGGCCGCAACGCGCCCCAGCAGCAGGTGGCGTGGAACGGCGTGACACAGCCGCAGCCGATACCTCCGCAGGGCTATGTGGCGCCGCAGCACCAGCAGCAGTACCAGCAGCAGCCGCAGCCGCACCACCAGCAGCAGCAGCAGCCGTACGGCGGCCAGCCGCAGGACCCGTACCAGCAGCAGCACCCGCAGGGGTACGGCCAGTGGCAGGGCCACCAGGGTCACCAGGGCCACGCCCAGCAGCCGTACATCCCGCACATCCCGCAGCAGCCCCAGGGTCCGTACCCCCAGCAGCAGCAACAGCAGCAGCAGCACTGGACCCCGGAGAACCAGCCGTACGCCCCGGAGCACCAGGACGACGGCTGGTTCGGTGACCGCCGCTAGTGCCGCGACAGGCAACGTTCGCCCCGTCGCGACGCCCGGCACGCACTCTCGCCGCACCGGCCGAAAGCCCAAGTACATCCAGCACGAGGGCTTCCGGCCGGCACGCCGAGAGCACGCACCGGACGCCGCTCCTTGACGGGCAAACGTCGCCTGCCGCGGCACTAGCCGGGGTCAGCTGTAGTACGCCATCGCCTCCTGGACGGTGAGCACCTCGATCTCCCGCTTGTCGATCTCCGTCATCAGCGTACGGAGACCGGCCTGGCTGATCTCGGTGCTCGCCGCCGGCGTACCGGTGACGACCTTGTGCAGGCACAGGATCAGCCAGCTGCCGCTGCCGGCACAGCGGTCCAGCGCTCCGCCCGCGCCGATCACCTTGCTCAGCGCGGTGCCGCCGATTCCCGTTCCGTCGGTGATCCCGGTCATTGATTTGAGCCGGTACGGCATGGCTGGCGCGAAGCTCTCGATGGTCTCGGAAATGATCGTGCGCGCGGTGGTGAAGTGGCGGGTGGCGAGCAGATCGACGGGCACTCCGTCGGTGGTCTTCTGAAATGCGCCGTGCGGATAGGCGAAGTGCTCGCTGGTGAATCCGTTGCCGACGAGCCATTCCCGCAGCTTTGCGAAATCCTCGTCGACCTGTTGGGCGGTGAGTTTGGGGTAACTCGCCGTGTGCGTGGCGTTGGCATAGGAGTGGCCGGCCATCTCCCAGCCGGAGGAGTCCTGGAGCGAGCGCATCTGCGCGAGCTTCACAAAGGATCCGGTGCCGATCACGTCGGCGATGTTGTAGAGCGTTCCCGGCATGCCGAACGGGTCCATCACCGGACGGGCGAGATCGTGCACCGACCTGTGCGAGTCGTCGAAGGTGATGGACACGACGCCCTTGGGGAACACCGCCTCGGTGTCGGGCACCAGCTCGACCGTCTGCAGGTGGTACGTCACCGGGGCCGCCGCGTCGTCGTAGACCGCGAAGGACATGTCGGTGAAGCCCGTCCGCACGGACGGAGCGCCCTGCGCGGAGAGCGTGTACGTGCCGGACGCGCTGCTCACGTCGGCCCACTGCAGATGGACCGTCACCCACTCCCCGGACTGCACGTAGTTGGTGCCGCCGCCATGCGTGTGCACCCGCCAGCTGAAGGCGTTCTTCAGCCCGGAGCTGCCGAGGTAGAAGACGATCCTGCTGAGGTTGCTGACGTCCGAGACCCGGAAGATCAGCCGGATCATCTTGCCGCTGAGATCCATGGCGGCCATACCGGTCTTGCGGACGTACGACTGCACACCGCTGCCCGCGGTGGTCACCCGGACCGAGGACGTGCCCCGGGTGAAGACCTCGGTGTCGGCCGGGTTCGACGAGGCGGTGCCCGACCCGCCCGCCGTCCAGCCGTGCCCCGCCTGGAACTGCTGGCTCCAGGTCGCCCGGCGATAGCGCGGCCGCCGTCCGGTCGGCGCGTACGGCGGTACCCCCAGGCCCTCGGCGGGCGCGGCGTCGGCGGTGGCCAGCGCCCCGATGCCGCCGACCGTGACCAGACCCCCGAGCCCCATGACCCGCAATGCCGAGCGCCTGCCCACCGGGCCGGAGTGCTTACTTCCCTTACTCAAGGTGACTCCCCATCAGCAACAAAATGCCCAACCCCCCTGCGTCGCAAAGACGTTCGCAATTCAAGTGTCCAATGCGACTGGTGTGACAGTAAAATAGCCGCTGACGGGTGGGGATGATGCTCACGGTCCTGCTTCTTTTCAAGGGCCCGGACGAGACAGGGGAATCTCGCTCCCCACCACTCTTCACACGCCCCAGGGGGGCTGTGTCTGCACTGGAGGGGTGCATGAACAGAGGTTCTTCCGCGCTGCGCCGCGGCACCCGCGCCGTGGGTGCCGCGGCGCTGCTGGTGGGCGGTCTCGGAGTCGGTGGCGCCTGGCCGGCCGCCGCGGCCGGGACCGAACCGTGCAAGCCGACGGAGGGCTTCGGAGGACCCGAGCGGCCTCGGGGTGAAGTGGGAGGACTTCCCGACCCAGGTGTACACGGACGCCCAGGGACGCGCCCAGTCCCCCAGCGTCATCACCGGCGAGAAGGAAGGCGACTTCACGGTCCGCGCCACCTCCGGTGATGTCTCGACGACCTTCACCGCCCACGTCGGCCGGACCAGCCACGCCATCGAGATCACGGGCGGCGACGACCAGCAGGCAACGCCCGGTGACGCCTTCGCCGACCCGCTGACCGTCAAGGTGACCAAGAACGGCGCTCCGGCGGCGGACACCGAGGTGGAGTTCAGCGTGGACAGCGGGGCGGAGGGCGCCCCGGCCTTCGAGGGCGGCGAGGACTCCGTGACCGTGACCACCGACGCCGACGGCGAGGCCTCCGCCACCGAGCTGGTCGCGGGCCAGGAGCCGGGCACGTACAACGTCCTCGCGTCGGCCGGCGACGCCGGGATCCGCTTCACCGTCGAGGTGACCGAGGAGGACGCGACCGCCTCCCCGTCCCCGAGCCCGTCCGGCACGTCCGACACCACGACCGGCGGCTCCGACAGCACCGGCGGCACCGACGCCCAGGGCGACTCGGGCAGCCTCGCCGTGACCGGCGCCGCGGGCATCGGCATCCTCGCGGGGGTGGCCGCGGCGCTCGCCGCGCTCGGCTGGGCGGCGGTGCGGTTCACGCGCTCCCGCCGCGCGCAGGACTGACGCGAGCCGAAGGGGGGCCCTGTGGCACAGGGCCCCCCTTCAGTGCACCTGTCCCCGCACCCGCCGCGCCTGCAGCTGCCGCTCGGCGAGCTGGTCGGCGGCCGGGTAGGCGACCTCTTCCAGAGTCAGCCCGTGCGGCCGTACGACATGGACGGCACTGTCGCGGACCCGTGCGTCGAGCACCTTCCGCGGCCACTCCGCCCCGCGATGCCCGTCCCCCACGAACAGCAACGCGCCCACCATGGACCGCACTTGGTTGTGGCAGAAGGCGTCGGCCCGGACCTCGATCTCGACGACTCCGTCGGCGGTACGGCGCACCCCGAAGTCGAAGATCTCCCGAACCGTCGACGCCCCCACCCGCTTCTTCGCGTACGCGGCGAAGTCATGCTCCCCGACGAGGGACTTGGCGGCCGCGTCCATGACGGCGACGTCCAACTCCCAGTCATGCCACAGCACATGACTGCGCAACAGCGGATCCACACCGCCCGGCCGGTCGCCGACCCGGTAGATGTAGCGCCGCCACAGAGCCGCGAACCGCGCGTTGAACCCTTCCGGAGCCTCGGTGAGCGCCCACACCCGGACATCCTTGGGCAGCCGCCCCGCGAGCCGCTTGAGCAGCTTCTCCCGGTGCTCCTCCCACAGCTCCGCCGGCAGATCCACATGCGCCACCTGCCCCCGCGCATGCACCCCGGCGTCCGTCCGCCCGGCCACGGTCAGGTCGTACGTCTCCCTGGACCGCGTCACGGTCCGCAACGCACTCTCGACCTCCGCCTGCACGGTCCGCTGCCCCCCGGCCTGCTTGGCCCACCCGGAGAAGTCGGTCCCGTCGTAGGACAGGTCGAGCCGCACCCGCACGAACCCGGGCTGTACGTCGTCACTCACCCAAAGATCCTCTCAGCAACGCAAAGCGGGCCCGCCCCTGAAAAGGAACGGACCCGCCAACACCCCTAGGGGCGCGGGGAACTGCGCGACAAGCCACGGCGAAAGCCGCACCCGCCAACGAAACGATCCCCGGCAGAACGCTTACGCGTCCTTCGACTCCTCGGCAGCCTCGTCGTCCTTGGTCACGTCGACCTTGGACTCAGCGGCAACCTCGGCTACCTCGGCGTCCTTGGCGGCACGCTTCGTCGCGGCCTCGGCCTCACCCGTCGCCTGCTGCGCGACCGTCAGCGCCTCGACCAGCTCGATGACAGCCATGGGCGCGTTGTCGCCACGACGGTTACCGATCTTGGTGATACGGGTGTAACCACCCGGACGGTTCTCGTAGCGCGGGCCGATCTCGGTGAAGAGCGTGTGGACGACGCTCTTGTCCGTGATGACCTGGAGCACCTGACGGCGGTTGTGAAGGTCGCCCTTCTTCGCCTTGGTGACCAGACGCTCGGCGTACGGCCGCAGACGGCGGGCCTTCGCCTCGGTGGTGGTGATACGGCCGTGCTCGAAGAGCGCCTTCGCGAGGTTCGCGAGGAGCAGCTTCTCGTGCGCGGCGCTGCCGCCCAGACGGGCACCCTTGGTGGGCTTCGGCATTTCTTTCTCCTGTGTGTCTGCCCCGGCCGTATCAGGTACCGGGGTCAGGAACCCGATGAGCGGATGCTCACCGGCATCGACCGATCAGTACTGCTCGGTCTCCACGAAACCCGCGTCCGCGTCGTCGTCGGCACCGAAGGCGTCGGCAGCGGCCGTGGGGTCGAATCCGGGCGGGCTGTCCTTGAGGGCCAGGCCCATACCGGCCAGCTTCGCCTTGACCTCGTCGATGGACTTCGCACCGAAGTTACGGATGTCCAGGAGGTCGGCCTCGGAGCGGGCGACGAGCTCACCCACGGAGTGGATGCCCTCACGCTTGAGGCAGTTGTACGACCGAACGGTGAGCTCCAGCTCCTCGATCGGCAGCGCCAGATCGGCGGCAAGGGCGGCGTCCGTGGGGGACGGGCCCATGTCGATGCCCTCGGCGTCGATGTTCAGCTCGCGGGCGAGACCGAACAGCTCGACCAGCGTCTTACCGGCGGAGGCCATGGCGTCACGCGGACGCATCGCCTGCTTGGTCTCGACGTCGACGATCAGCTTGTCGAAGTCGGTGCGCTGCTCGACACGCGTGGCCTCGACCTTGTACGTGACCTTGAGAACCGGCGAGTAGATGGAGTCGACCGGGATACGGCCGATCTCCTGGCCCACCTGCTTGTTCTGCACGGCGGAGACATAACCACGGCCACGCTCGACCGTGAGCTCCATCTCCAGCTTGCCCTTGCCGTTGAGGGTGGCGAGGACGAGGTCGGGGTTGTGCACCTCGACACCGGCCGGGGGCGCGATGTCGGCGGCGGTGACCAGACCCGGGCCCTGCTTGCGCAGGTACATCACGACCGGCTCGTCGTGCTCCGAGGAGACGACCAGCTGCTTGATGTTGAGGATCAGGTCGGTGACGTCCTCCTTGACGCCCGGCACGGTGGTGAACTCGTGCAGGACACCGTCGACGCGGATGCTGGTGACAGCAGCGCCGGGGATCGACGACAGGAGGGTGCGGCGCAGGGAGTTACCGAGGGTGTAGCCGAAGCCCGGCTCCAGCGGCTCGATCACGAACCGGGAGCGGAACTCGTCGACGACCTCTTCGGTCAACGAGGGACGCTGAGCGATCAGCATGTGTGGATCAGATCCTTCTTTCGTGGACGCCCGCTATTTGACGCCCGACGGAACCGCCCCCGGCAAAAGGGACGGGTACTGCAAGGGTACGGGCGATACGCCCCCGAAGAGCCGTACCGCCCGAAACCAAGCCTGCGTGAAGCAGTCGTACGTCAGACGCGACGACGCTTCGGCGGACGGCAGCCGTTGTGCGGGGTCGGGGTGACGTCCTGGATGGAGCCGACCTCAAGACCCGTCGCCTGGAGCGAGCGGATCGCGGTCTCACGACCCGAACCCGGACCCTTCACGAACACGTCGACCTTGCGCATGCCGTGCTCCTGAGCGCGGCGGGCAGCCGACTCGGCGGCCATCTGCGCGGCGAACGGCGTGGACTTCCGGGAGCCCTTGAAGCCGACGTGGCCGGCGGAGGCCCAGGAGATCACGTTGCCGGACGGGTCCGTGATGGAGACGATCGTGTTGTTGAACGTGCTCTTGATGTGCGCGTGGCCGTGAGCGACGTTCTTCTTTTCCTTGCGGCGCACCTTCTTGGCAGCGCCCTGACGACCCTTGGGGGGCATCTGTACTCCTACGGGAGGTGGTCGGTCCTACAGCGAAGACCGCTGGACTGCGAAGTCCGCTGAGGACTACTTCTTGCCCGGCTTCTTCTTGCCGGCGATGGCGCGACGCGGGCCCTTGCGGGTGCGGGCGTTGGTGCTGGTGCGCTGACCGCGGACCGGCAGGCCGCGGCGGTGACGCAGACCCTGGTAGCAGCCGATCTCGACCTTGCGGCGGATGTCGGCCTGGATCTCGCGACGGAGGTCACCCTCGGTCTTGATGTTGTTGTCGACGTACTCACGAATCGCGACGAGCTGCTCCTCGGAGAGGTCGCGAACGCGGGTGTTCGGGTCGACGCCGGTCGCGGCCAGCGTCGCCTGGGAGAGGGTCCGGCCGATGCCGAACACGTAGGTGAGGGCGACCTCCACGCGCTTGTCGCGCGGGATGTCAACACCGGAAACGCGTGCCATTCAATGGCTCCTGGTGATCTTCGGAGGTCTTCCGCAGAACCGAATCCCAGCCGCCGGCCTCTTCTATTTCAAAGATTAGGTACGAACTGGGTCCCCGGCCTCCGAACCGGGGGTATCAGGCGACAAGCGCCTGGGCCCTGCGTATGAACATATTCAGCTCGCGTCGCGTGAAGTCTCTGCGATATCGATGCAGAGGGAAAGGTCGTGCGTCAGCCCTGGCGCTGCTTGTGGCGCGGGTTCTCGCAGATGACCATGACCCGACCGTGACGGCGGATCACCCTGCACTTGTCGCAGATCTTCTTGACGCTCGGCTTGACCTTCATGGGATTGAGGTTCTCCGGGTCAGTGCCAATACCCCGCCGAAGCGGGATGCGGGCAAGATCTACTTGTAGCGGTAGACGATCCGGCCACGCGTCAGGTCGTACGGAGACAGCTCCACCACGACCCGGTCGTCAGGGAGGATGCGGATGTAGTGCATACGCATCTTGCCGCTGATGTGTGCCAGGACCTGGTGGCCGTTCTGGAGCTCGACCTTGAACATGGCGTTCGGAAGAGACTCGACGACAGTGCCCTCGATCTCGATGGCACCTTGCTTCTTGGCCACGCTTCGCCCTTCGAATCGACTACCTTGATCGACTCAGTGTGAGCGCATGCAGACATGCGGGTACACAAGAGCCGACGAGTCAGTCTACGTCAGCGCACCCGGAAACACGAATCGAGGGATCCTGCCCCACCCGGGAGATCATTACGCAAGCGGGTCCGGGGCAGCGCTGACACCGTACTCGGCCAGCTTCGCCTTACCCCCGTCAGGAGCCGTCAGCACCAGCGGCCCCTGCTCCGTCAGCGCGACCGAGTGCTCCCAGTGGGAGGACCAGGTGCCGTCCGTCGTGATGACCGTCCAGTCGTCCTGGAGGACCTCCGTCTTGGGCGTGCCCAGGGAGACCATCGGCTCGATGGCGAGGCAGAAGCCGGGGACCAGCTTCGGGCCCTTGCCGCGCCGGCGCTCGACGTAGTTCAGCAGATGCGGGTCCATGTGCATCTCGGTGCCGATGCCATGGCCGCCGTAGTCCTCGATGATCCCGTACCGGCCGCCGCCGGCCTTGGGCTGGCGGCGGATGTACGTCTCGATGGCCTTGGAGATGTCGACGAGCCGGTTGCCCAGCTTCATCGCCGCGATCCCGGCCCACATCGACTCCTCGGTCACCCGCGAGAGCTCGATCAGCTCCGGAGCGTGACCGGACCCCACGAAGGCGGTGTAGGCGGCGTCACCGTGCCAGCCGTCGATGATCGCGCCGCAGTCGATGGAGATGATGTCGCCGTCCTTGAGGACGACCTCGTCGGACGGGATGCCGTGGACCACGACCTCGTTCACGGAGGTGCAGATGGTCGCCGGGAATCCGCCGTACCCGAGGAAGTTCGACTTCGCCCCGTGCTCCGCGAGCACCTTGCGCGCGACCTCGTCCAGATCCTTGGTGCTGGCCCCCGGCACCGCGGCCTCCCGAGTGGCCGCGTGAATGGCTGCGACGACCAGCCCCGCCTCACGCATCTTGGCGATCTGCTCGGGGGTCTTGATCTGCACCATGGCGGCGGGAGCCTTTCTGGAACCGGGGGTAAGGGCTACTTCACAACCATACGTGCGCAGCCTGCGGGCAGTCCTGCCGCTCGGGCAGCCCACCCACGCAGCAGCCGCGGCCCCCCTCAGGGAACCGCGGCTGCAGCGACGTACAAAGACCTACTTCTCGGCGCCCTCGCGCTTCAGCGCGGTCAGGGCGCGGCCCGTGACCTCGTCCACCGGACCCATGGCCTCGATCGTGACGACCAGGCCCTGCGCCTTGTAGTAGTCGATGATCGGCTCGGTCTGCGTGTGGTAGACCTCCAGCCGCGTCCGGACCGTCTCCTCGGAGTCGTCGTCGCGCTGGTACAGCTCGCCGCCGCAGATGTCGCAGACACCTTCCTTCTTCGGCGGGCTGTACGTCACGTGGAAGACGTGCGCGGAGTCGTTCCGGCAGGTGCGCCGGCCGGCGATCCGCTTGACCACCTCTTCCTCGGGGGCCTCCAGATCCAGCACCGCGTCCAGCTGCATGCCCTCGGACGAGAGCAGCTCGTCCAGCGCCTCGGCCTGGGACACATTGCGCGGGAAGCCGTCCAGCAGGAAGCCGCCCTCGGCGTCCGGCTGCTCCATGCGGTCCTTGGCCATCGCGATGGTGACCTCGTCCGGCACGAGATTGCCCGCGTCCATGTAGGACTTCGCGAGCTTCCCGAGCTCCGTCTGCCGGCTGATGTTGGCGCGGAACAGGTCGCCCGTGGAGATATGCGGAATGTTCAGCTTCTCGGCAAGGCGTGTGGCTTGCGTACCCTTGCCCGCGCCCGGCGGCCCGACGAGGACGATTCGCATCAGCGGAGGAACCCTTCGTAATTGCGCTGCTGGAGCTGGCTCTCGATCTGCTTCACGGTCTCAAGACCGACACCCACGATGATCAGGATGCTGGTGCCACCGAACGGGAAGTTCTGGTTGGCGCCGAAACCGGCCAACGCAATCGTCGGGACGAGAGCGATCAGACCCAGATACAGCGAACCCGGCCAGGTGATCCGGTTGAGCACGTAGGACAGGTACTCAGCGGTCGGTCGGCCAGCCCGGATGCCCGGGATGAAGCCACCATACTTCTTCATGTTGTCGGCGACTTCCTCGGGGTTGAAGGAGATCGCCACGTAGAAGAACGCGAAGAAAACAATGAGCAAGAAGTACAGAGTGATGTAAATCGGATGGTCGCCTGTGACGAGATTCGCTTCGATCCAGGTTTTCCAGCTCGAGTTGCCCTCGGAGAACTGCGCGACCAGCGCCGGAATGTAGAGCAGCGACGACGCGAAGATGACGGGAATCACACCCGCCTGGTTCACCTTCAGCGGGATGTAGGTGGACGTACCACCGTAGGAACGACGGCCGATCATGCGCTTGGCGTACTGCACCGGGATACGGCGCTGGGCCTGCTCCACGAAGACCACCAGGCCGACCATGACAAGGCCCACGGCGAGGACGGTGCCGAACTCGATCCAGCCGTCGGCCAGGCTGCCCTGGGTCTTGATGGCCCACAGCGCGGACGGGAAGGTCGCGGCGATCGAGATGAACATCAGGATCGACATGCCGTTGCCGATACCGCGGTCGGTGATCAGCTCACCGAGCCACATGACGACGGCCGTACCGGCGGTCATCGTGATGACCATGGTGATCGTGACGAAGATCGAGCGGTCCGGGACGATCTGGCCGCCGACCGTGCAGCTGGAGAAGAGGGCGCCGCTGCGGGCGGTGGCGACAAGGCCGGTGCCCTGCAGGATGGCGAGCGCCACCGTCAGATAACGGGTGTACTGCGTGATCTTCGCCGTTCCGGCCTGGCCCTCCTTCTTGAGGGCTTCCAGGCGCGGGATCACGACGGTCAGCAGCTGGAGGATGATGCTCGCCGTGATGTACGGCATGATGCCCAGCGCAAAGACCGTGATCTGCAGCAGCGCGCCGCCGCTGAACATGTTGACCAGACCGAAGAGGCCCTGGTTGCCGGACGCCTCGTCCACGCACTGCTGTACGGACGTGTAGTCGACGCCGGGAATCGGGATGCGCGTACCGACCCGGTACACCACGATGATGCCGAGCGTGAAGAGCAGCTTCTTGCGCAGGTCGGGCGTCTTGAACGCCCGGGCGAACGCGGTGAGCACGGTGCCTCCTGCGACCCCCGCGCTACTGCGTCAAGGGTGACGGTCTTGAGGTTCGACGATTAGGTAACGGTCAACTGCCGCTCAGAGTGCCGCATGTGAGGCACCCAGTAAAAGTTGGCAGTGCAGGCCACCTTACCCGCGAGACTGCCACCCTAGGAACGACCAACCGGGGATACCCCATTTGTGGGGTATCCCCGGTCGGGATCGCTCAAGTCATCGAGACGCCTGTTGTGTTCAGACGAGCTCGGTGACGGTACCGCCGGCGGCGGTGATCTTCTCCTTGGCGGAGCCGGAGACGGCGTCAACCGTCACCTGCAGCGCCACCGAGATCTCGCCCTGGCCGAGGACCTTGACGAGGCTGTTCTTGCGAACGGCACCCTTGGCCACCAGACCCTCGACGGTGACCTCGCCACCCTCGGGGTAGAGCGCGGCCAGCTTGTCGAGGTTCACGACCTGGTACTCGGTCTTGAACGGGTTCTTGAAGCCCTTGAGCTTCGGGAGGCGCATGTGGAGGGGCATCTGCCCACCCTCGAAGCGCTCCGGAACCTGGTAACGGGCCTTGGTGCCCTTGGTACCACGACCGGCCGTCTTACCCTTCGACGCCTCACCACGACCGACACGGGTCTTGGCGGTCTTGGCGCCGGGAGCCGGACGGAGGTTGTGGATCTTCAGCGGGTTGTTTTCCGCCATGATCAGTCGACCTCCTCGACCGTCACGAGGTGGCGGACGGTGTGCACCATGCCGCGGAACTCGGGGCGGTCCTCCTTGACGACCTGCGTGTTGATGCCCTTGAGACCAAGGGAGCGCAGGGTGTCACGGTGGTTCTGCTTGCTGCCGATGTAGGACTTGACCTGCGTAATCTTCAGCTGCGCCATGATTACGCACCCGCCCCGGCACGCGCACGCAGCAGAGCCGCGGGAGCGACGTCCTCGAGCGGCAGACCGCGGCGGGCCGCGATCTCCTCGGGACGCTGCAGGCCCTTCAGGGCCTCCACGGTCGCGTGCACGATGTTGATCGCGTTGGACGAGCCGAGCGACTTCGACAGCACGTCGTGGATACCGGCGCACTCGAGCACGGCGCGCACCGGGCCACCGGCGATAACACCGGTACCGGGGGACGCGGGCTTGAGCAGCACGACGCCGGCAGCCTTCTCACCCGTGATCGGGTGCGGGATGGTGCCCTGGATCCGGGGGACCTTGAAGAAGTGCTTCTTGGCCTCCTCAACGCCCTTGGCGATGGCGGCCGGCACCTCCTTGGCCTTGCCGTAACCGACACCCACGGTGCCGTCACCGTCGCCCACTACGACGAGCGCAGTGAAGCTGAAGCGACGACCACCCTTCACAACCTTGGCGACGCGGTTGATCGCGACAACGCGCTCAACGTACGCGGTCTTCTCGGCGGCAGCTGCGCCGCCGTCACGGCCCTTCCGGTCCCGCCGCTCGCCGCCACCGGCACCGCCACCGCGGCGCTGGGGTCCAGCCATTGGATTTACCTCTCTCTTTTCCGCTAGCTACGAACGGCTCAGAACTTCAAGCCGGCTTCGCGGGCGGCGTCCGCCAGAGCGGCAATGCGCCCGGCGTACTGGTTGCCACCACGGTCGAATACGACAGCCTCGACGCCGGCGGCCTTGGCGCGCTCGGCGACCAGGGCGCCGACCTGCTTGGCCTGGGCCGACTTGTCGCCCTCGCCACCGCGGACCGAGGTGTCCAGGGTGGACGCCGACGCAAGGGTGTGACCCTTGATGTCGTCGATCACCTGGGCCACGATGTGGCGGTTCGAGCGGGTAACGACCAGACGGGGACGCTCCGCCGTACCGGCGATCCGCTTGCGGATCCGGATGTGACGGCGCTTGATCGCGGCGCGCTTGTAGGCGTCGCCCTTCAGGATCTTCTGTCCGTATGCCATGGCTTACTTACCCGCCTTTCCGACCTTGCGGCGGATGACTTCGCCCTCGTACTTGACGCCCTTGGCCTTGTACGGGTCGGGCTTGCGCAGCTTGCGGATGTTGGCCGCAACCTCGCCGACCTTCTGCTTGTCGATGCCCTCGACCTGGAAACGGGTCGGGGTCTCCACCTTGAAGGTGATGCCCTCGGGGGCCTCGACCAGGATCGGGTGGCTGTAGCCGAGCGCGAACTCAAGGTTCGAGCCCTTGGCGGTCACGCGGTAACCGACACCGCTGATTTCGAGCTTCTTCACGTAACCCTGGGTCACGCCGGTGATCATGTTCGCCACCAGCGTGCGGGACAGGCCGTGCAGGGCCTTGTTCTGACGCTCGTCGTTGGGGCGGGTGACGTTCAGGACGCCGTCCTCACCCTTGACGATCTCGATCGGCGCCGAGACGGTGTGGGTCAGTTCGCCCTTGGGGCCCTTGACCTTGACCGTACGGCCGTCGATGGTGACGTCCACGCCGGCGGGAACCGCGATGGGGAGCTTGCCGATGCGCGACATAGCTGTTTCCTCCGTTCCCTTCCGTTACCAGACGTAGGCGAGAACTTCTCCGCCTACGCCCTTCTTGCCGGCCTGCTTGTCGGTGAGGAGCCCGTGGGACGTGGAGATGATCGCCACGCCCAGGCCACCCAGCACCTTCGGCAGGTTGGTGGACTTCGCGTACACCCGGAGACCGGGCTTGGAGATCCGCTTGATGCCCGCGATGGAGCGCTCACGGTTCGGGCCGAACTTCAGCTCGAGGACGAGGTTCTTGCCGACCTCGGCGTCCTCGACCTTCCAGCCCGTGATGAAGCCCTCCTGCTGGAGGATCTCCGCGATGTGCGACTTGATCTTCGAGTGCGGCATCGCCACGGTGTCGTGGTACGCCGAGTTCGCGTTCCGCAGACGCGTAAGCATGTCTGCGATCGGATCAGTCATGGTCATGAATTGGCCTTCGGCCTCTCTCGCCGGGGTTTCCAGGTGCCCATCCCTCTCCTCGATCCGAGACGAGGCGGGTGCGGTGCGGTGGACCTACGGCGTAGTAAGTCGTACGGGCGACCATCAGGCGCCCAACCCTCCAAGCCTAAGCCATGAAGGGGAGGGCGCCTGACACGCCCAGTGCTTACCGAGAGACTCCGGAATCCCTGAAAAGCGGGGACTACCAGGAGCTCTTGGTCACGCCCGGCAGCTCGCCACGGTGAGCCATCTCACGAAGGCACACGCGGCACAGGCCGAACTTGCGGTACACGGAGTGGGGACGGCCGCAGCGCTGGCAGCGCGTGTAGCCACGCACGCCGAACTTGGGCTTGCGAGCAGCCTTTGCGATCAGAGCCTTCTTCGCCATCTCGCTCACGCCTCCTTGAAGGGGAAGCCGAGGTGACGAAGGAGCGCGCGGCCCTCAGCGTCGTTGGTCGCCGTGGTGACCACGGTGATGTCCATACCCCGGACGCGGTCGATCTTGTCCTGGTCGATCTCGTGGAACATGACCTGCTCCGTGAGACCGAAGGTGTAGTTGCCACGGCCGTCGAACTGCTTGGGGGACAGACCACGGAAGTCGCGGATGCGCGGCAGCGCGAGCGACAGGGTGCGGTCCAGGAACTCCCACATGCGGTCGCCACGGAGCGTGACGTGGGCACCGATCGGCTGACCCTCACGCAGCTTGAACTGCGCGATGGACTTGCGGGCCTTGGTGACGGCCGGCTTCTGACCGGTGATCGTGGTGAGGTCGCGGATGGCGCCCTCGATCAGCTTGGAGTCGCGGGCGGCGTCGCCCACACCCATGTTGACCACGATCTTGACGAGGCCGGGGACCTGCATGACGTTCTCGTACTTGAACTCGTCACGCAGCTTGCCCGCGATCTCCTCGCGGTACTTCGTCTTCAGACGCGGAGTGGTGGTGGTAGCCATCAGATGTCCTCACCCGTCCGCTTGGCAACGCGGATCTTGTTGCCCTCTTCGTCGAAGCGGTAACCGACACGCGTGACGACCTTGTTGCCGTCCTTCTCAACGACCAGCTGGACGTTGGAGACGTGGATCGGCGCCTCGGTCGTGACGATGCCGCCGGCCTGGGAACCGCGAGCGGTCGGACCGGCCTTGGTGTGCTTCTTGACCCGGTTGACACCCTCGACCAGGACGCGCTCGTCGCGCGGGTAAGCGGCAATGACCTTGCCCTGCTTGCCCTTGTCCTTGCCGGTGATGACCTGGACCAGGTCGCCCTTCTTGATCTTCATGCTTACAGCACCTCCGGCGCGAGCGAGATGATCTTCATGAACTTCTTCTCGCGCAGCTCGCGGCCGACGGGGCCGAAGATACGGGTGCCGCGAGGGTCGCCGTCGTTCTTCAGAATGACGGCGGCGTTCTCGTCGAAGCGGATGTACGAGCCGTCCGGACGGCGGCGCTCCTTGACGGTGCGAACGATGACCGCCTTGACGACGTCACCCTTCTTCACGTTGCCACCGGGGATCGCGTCCTTGACGGTGGCGACGATGACGTCACCGATGCCCGCGTAGCGGCGACCGGAGCCACCGAGCACACGGATGCAAAGGATTTCCTTCGCACCAGTGTTGTCGGCGACGCGCAGTCGCGACTCCTGCTGGATCACGTCTATCTCCTGTTTGTCTGCCGGTTCCCGGCAGGGGCGTCCTCTTCACGAGGGGAGCCCCTGCCGAGCCTGGCGGAACTGTCCTGCGGATTTGCCCCGCAGGAATTACTTGGCCTTCTCGAGGATCTCGACGACGCGCCAGCGCTTCGTCGCGGACAGCGGCCGGGTCTCCATGAGGAGGACACGGTCGCCGACGCCCGCGGCGTTCTGCTCGTCGTGCGCCTTGAGCTTGTTCGTACGGCGGATGACCTTGCCGTACAGCGCGTGCTTGACGCGGTCCTCGACGGCGACGACGACGGTCTTGTCCATCTTGTCGCTGACGACGAGACCCTCACGGGTCTTGCGGAAGCCGCGCGCCTCGGTGTTCTCAGTCACGTTGTTCTCGCTCATCAGGCGTTCTCCACCGTTTCGATGCCCAGCTCACGCTCGCGCATCAGGGTGTAGATCCGCGCGATGTCCTTGCGGACCGCCTTCAGACGGCCATGGTTCTCAAGCTGTCCGGTCGCCGCCTGGAAGCGGAGATTGAACAGCTCTTCCTTGGCCTCGCGGAGCTTCGCCAGAAGCTCCTCGTTGCCCAGCTCGCGCAGCTCGGACGCCTTGGTACCGGCCGACATCACGCTTCACCTGCCTCGCGCTTGACGATCCGGCACTTCATCGGCAGCTTGTGGGCGGCGCGAGTCAGGGCCTCACGGGCGATCTTCTCGTTGGGGTACGACAGCTCGAACATCACGCGTCCGGGCTTGACGTTGGCGATCCACCACTCCGGAGAACCCTTACCGGAACCCATGCGGGTCTCGGCAGGCTTCTTGGTGAGGGGACGGTCCGGGTAGATGTTGATCCAGACCTTGCCACCACGCTTGATGTGACGCGTCATGGCGATACGAGCGGCCTCGATCTGACGGTTCGTCACATACGCCGGGGTGAGCGCCTGGATGCCGTACTCGCCGAACGCAACCTGCGTGCCACCCTTGGACATACCGTTGCGCTTCGGGTGGTGCTGCTTGCGGTGCTTGACCCTACGGGGGATCAGCATGTCGGTCAGGCCTCCGTTCCGGTGCTCTCAGCCGGAGCGGCGGCGGGAGCCTCGGCCTTGGGGGCCTCGGCGCCGGCAGCCTGCTGCGGCTTGCGACCGCGCCGCTCGCCACCACGGCCACCACGGGCCGGGCGGTCGGAGCCGCCGCCACCGCGAGCCGGGCGGTTACCCGCACGGGCGGCAGCGTTCTCGGCGCGGACCTCGGCGATGTTCTTGACGTCGCCCTTGTAGATCCAGACCTTCACACCGATGCGGCCGAAGGTCGTCTTGGCCTCGAAGAAGCCGTAGTCCACGTTCGCGCGGAGCGTGTGCAGGGGCACGCGGCCCTCGCGGTAGAACTCCGAGCGGGACATCTCGGCGCCGCCGAGGCGGCCACCGCACTGGATCTTGATGCCCTTGGCGCCGGCCTTCATGGCGGACTGCATGCTCTTGCGCATGGCCCGACGGAAGGAGACGCGGGAGGACAGCTGCTCGGCGACGGCCTGGGCCACCAGCTGAGCGTCCGTCTCCGGGTTCTTGACCTCAAGGATGTTCAGCTGGACCTGCTTGCCGGTCAGCTTCTCCAGGTCACCGCGGATGCGGTCGGCCTCGGCGCCACGGCGGCCGATGACGATGCCCGGACGCGCGGTGTGGATGTCCACGCGGACGCGGTCACGGGTGCGCTCGATCTCGACCTTCGAGATACCGGCGCGCTCCATGCCGGACGTCATCATCCGACGGATGGCGACGTCTTCCTTGACGTAGTCCTTGTACAGCTTGTCGGCGTACCAACGCGACTTGAAGTCGGTCGTGACACCGAGCCGGAACCCATGCGGGTTTACCTTCTGGCCCATTACCGGGTTCCTTCCTTGCTGCTGACGACCACGGTGATGTGGCTGGTCCGCTTGCGGATCCGGTAGGCACGGCCCTGGGCACGCGGCCGGAACCGCTTCAGGGTCGGACCCTCGTCGACGTACGCCTCGGAGATGTAGAGGCTGTCGGCGTCGGTGTGGTCGTAGTTGTGCGCGGCGTTGGCAATGGCGCTGTCGAGCACCTTGCCGACCGGCACGGAGGCGGCCTGCGGAGCGAATCGCAGGACCGCCTGGGCCTCCGTGGCGTCCATGCCACGGATGAGGTCCACCACGCGGCGGGCCTTCATGGGCGTGACGCGGATGTACCGCGCCTGGGCCCTGGCTTCCATGGTTGTCCCTTCAGTTTCTTACGTGTCTGAATGCGATCCGCTACTAGCGGCGCTTCGACTTCCGGTCGTCCTTGACGTGGCCCCGGAAGGTGCGCGTCGGCGAGAACTCGCCGAGCTTGTGGCCGACCATCGACTCGGTGACGAACACCGGGATGTGGGTCTTGCCGTTGTGCACCGCGAGCGTGTGGCCGAGCATGGCCGGCACGATCATGGAGCGACGGGACCAGGTCTTGATGACGTTCTTGGTGCCGGCTTCGTTCTGGGCGTCCACCTTCTTGATCAGGTGGTCGTCGACGAAGGGCCCCTTCTTGAGACTGCGCGGCATCTAAACCCGCTCCTAGCGCTTCTTGTTCGTCTTGCGGCGGCGGACGATGTACTTGTTCGACGCCTTCTTGGGCGAACGAGTACGACCTTCCTTCTGACCCCAGGGGCTGACCGGGTGGCGACCACCGGAGGTCTTGCCCTCACCACCACCGTGGGGGTGGTCAACCGGGTTCATCGCCACACCGCGAACGGTCGGGCGAACGCCCAGCCAGCGCTTACGGCCGGCCTTACCCCAGTTGATGTTGCTCTGCTCGGCGTTGCCGACCTCGCCGACGGTGGCGCGGCAGCGCACGTCGACCAGGCGGATCTCACCGGAGGGCATGCGCAGGTGGGCCATCTGGCCCTCCTTCGCGAGCAGCTGCACGGAGGCACCGGCGGAGCGGGCGAACTTGGCGCCGCCACCGGGACGGAGCTCGATCGCGTGGATCGTGGTACCGACCGGGATGTTGCGGAGCGCCAGGTTGTTGCCCGGCTTGATGTCGGCCCCGGGACCGTTCTCGACGCGGTCACCCTGCTGCAGGTTGCGCGGGGCGAGGATGTAGCGCTTCTCGCCGTCGGCGTAGTGCAGCAGCGCGATGCGCGCGGTGCGGTTGGGGTCGTACTCGATGTGCGCGACCTTCGCCGGCACGCCGTCCTTGTCGTGACGACGGAAGTCGATCACTCGGTAGGCGCGCTTGTGTCCGCCACCCTGGTGGCGAACGGTCACACGACCGGCGTTGTTACGGCCGCCCTTGCTGTGCAGCGGGCGGACCAGCGACTTCTCCGGCGTGGACCGCGTGACCTCGACGAAGTCGGCGACGCTGGAGCCACGGCGGCCCGGCGTAGTCGGCTTGTACTTGCGGATTCCCATTTCTCAGTCCTCGTCCGATATCGGACGATCCGACCCGCTTACGCGGTCGGACCGCCGAAGATGTCGATACGGTCGCCCTCGGCGAGGGTCACGATCGCGCGCTTGCTGTCGGCACGCTTGCCGAAGCCCGTGCGGGTCCGCTTGCGCTTGCCCTGGCGGTTGATCGTGTTGACCCCGGTGACCTTGACCGAGAAGACCGCCTGGACGGCCTCCTTGATCTGGGTCTTGTTGGCACGCGGGTCGACGACGAACGTGTACTTGCCCTCGTCGAGGAGCGCGTAGCTCTTCTCGGAGACAACCGGCTTGAGCAGCACGTCACGGGGGTCCGTGAAGGACTTGCTCAGCGGGGTCTCGACGGTGTTCTTGCCCTCCGTGGCGTGGCGACGCGCCTTGGCGACGCGCGCGGCCTTGGCGGCCTTGGCCGCCTTGGAGGCAATGGCGGGGTGACGGATAGCCATCAGGCCTCGCTCCCTTCGGTGTCATTGGCCTTCGGGCCGGACACGAAGGACTCGAAGGCGGCCTGGGTGAAGACCACGTCGTCCGAGACGAGAACGTCGTACGTGTTCAGCTGGCCCGGCTCCAGGATGTGGACCTGGGGCAGGTTGCGGGCGGACAGCCACGCGGCCTCGTCGGCACGCTCGACGACCAGGAGCAGGTTCTTGCGCTCCGAGATCTTGCCGAACAGCGACTTCGCGGCCTTCGTCGAGGGGGTCTCACCCTCGATGACGCCGGAGACGACGTGGATGCGGTTGTTGCGGGCCCGGTCGGTGAGGGCGTGGCGCAGGGCCGCGGCCTTCATCTTCTTCGGGGTCCGCTGCGAGTAGTCACGCGGCACGGGACCGTGCACGACGCCACCACCGGCGAACTGCGGCGCGCGGGTCGAACCCTGACGGGCGCGACCGGTGCCCTTCTGGCGGTAAGGCTTCTTGCCACCACCACGGACTTCACCGCGGGTCTTGGTCTTGTGGGTGCCCTGACGGGCAGCGGCCAGCTGTGCGACGACGACCTGGTGAAGCAGCGGAACGCTGATCTTCTCTACGTCGAAGATCTCCGAGGGGAGCTCGACGGTACCGGCCTTGTCGCCCGCCGGCGAAAGGATGTCAACAGTGCTCATCGGTTACCTCAGGCCCCCTTGGCCGCGGTGCGGACCAGGACGAGGCCGCCGTTCGGACCGGGAACCGCGCCCTTGATGAGCAGCAGACCCTTCTCCGCGTCAACGGCGTGGACGGTCAGGTTCTGGGTGGTGACCCGCTCATTGCCCATACGACCCGCCATGCGGAGGCCCTTGAACACACGGCCCGGGGTGGCGCAGCCACCGATGGAACCGGGAGAGCGGTGCTTGCGCTGGGTGCCGTGTCCGGCGCCGAGACCACGGAAGTTGTGGCGCTTCATGACACCGGCGAAGCCCTTGCCCTTGCTCTTGCCGGTGACGTCGACCTTGACGCCCGCCTCGAACACCTCGGCGGTGATCTCCTGGCCGAGGGTGTACTCGCTGGCGTCAGCGGTACGGATCTCGACGAGGTGGCGACGGGGGGTGACGTCGGCCTTGGCGAAGTGGCCCTTGAGGGGCTTGTTCACCTTGCGCGGGTCGATCTCGCCGAAGGCGATCTGGACCGACTCGTAGCCGTCACTGTCGTTCGTACGGACCTGGGTCACGACGTTCGGGCCGGCCTTGACGACGGTGACCGGAACAACACGGTTGTTCTCGTCCCACACCTGCGTCATGCCGAGCTTCTCGCCCAGGATGCCCTTGATCTGCTTAGCCATTCTCAGATCACCGACCCTCAGAGCTTGATCTCGATGTCGACACCGGCCGGGAGGTCGAGTCGCATCAGAGAGTCAACGGTCTTGGGGGTGGGGTCGAGAATGTCGATCAGGCGCTTGTGCGTGCGCATCTCGAAGTGCTCGCGCGAGTCCTTGTACTTGTGCGGCGACTTGATGACGCAGTACACGTTCTTCTCAGTGGGCAGCGGCACCGGGCCCGCGACCGACGCACCAGTACGCGTCACCGTCTCGACGATCTTCTTCGCCGAGCTGTCGATGACCTCGTGGTCGTAGGCCTTGAGCCGGATGCGGATCTTCTGTCCCGCCATGGCTACTAGTAGTCCTGTCTCTCGTAACGCTCTGGAACCCGGTGTTCCTACTCTCGTCCTCCGACCCACGCGGTCGGGCGTGTCGCGCTCCCGCTGACACAGATGCCCCTTGTTCGAACATCCCTGCTGGGAATGCACACGGCCCTTCCGGAACCGCAGGCCGAGGGCGAGAAGCCCACCGGGTGCCTGGCCGGTGCCGCACTGACACTTCCCGAAAGATTCCCGTACGTCCGCCCCAGCGCTGCCATCAGGCAGTTAGGGCGACGAGTACTGTGGGACTCGCTTCCGGTCCTCCCGGCGGGAGGCGCGCAGCATCAACACTCGACCGAGCAACTCCGACAGTCTGCCATATGGGGCAGGGGCCTGGCCAATCGAGCCGGAGAGAATACCCCGGGAGTGACGCAGGTCAAACACCGGTGGTGAGGGCGGGGCCGCCGGGGCCGTCAGAGCCACTCGCCCTCATCCCCCTCCGCGCCCTCGCTCGGTTCACGCACCACCACGACCAGCTGAACCGGTGCCTCGGTGTCGCCGTGCTTGACGCCGGCCAGCAGGACCTTGCCCGAGGGCCGCCACGCCGTGTGGTCGATGTAGTCCGCGCCGTCGGTCAGGTCCTCCTCGGAGGGCTCGAGCCGGGCACCGAGGGCTCCGGATTCCAGCTGGGCGACGATGCGCGGGAGTTCGGCGGAGGCGGCGTCGTACAGGTCGTCGACATAGGTGTCCGGGTCCGGCCACTCCTCCTCGACCTCCCGGCACCAGAGCGTGAACTCGACCTGCACACGGTAGAAGCGATGCACCTCGGGCGCGATGCCCACCACCGCATCGAAGCGGCGCCCTGCGGACGGCTCGAAGCCGTCGAGAGAACCGAGGAAGGCATTGCGAACGAAGATCTCGTCTTCGCGCTCCCGCGCGAACCCGAGGACCCCGACCGCAAGATCCTGGTCGTAGGAGTCACGACTGCTGAACCGAAGAAGGCGCTTGCCGTCGGCGGACAGCACACCGCACACCGGCAAAGTCGATCCCGGGCGCCGGCGACCAGTGCCAGCCGTCGGCCAGTCCCGGGGGTGGTACGACTCCGGGGAACTCCGTCACCACGGCACGAACGTCCATGATTCCTCCGTGGTCAGGTGCATGAGTATCCGTCTCCGACTTCCTGGAACGCTCGTTCGACGGCCAGGCCGTCACCGGCCCGGTCGCAGCCTCGCGAACGACGAGTCCAACCCCCGCTTCAGCACCCGCGCCACCGGCCGCTCCACCACCCGATGCACCGCCCAGCTCAGCACCAGGAACCCCGCGACCAACAGCCCCACCAGCAGCCGGGCGTCCATCGTGCCGTGCAGGCGGCTGATGATCGCCGTGCCGGCCAGGTAGTGCATCAGGTACAGCGGATACGTCAGGCACCCGGCCGTGACCAGCCACTTCCAGCGGATGCGGTCCAGGTGACCCAGGGACACCGCCACCATGACCAGCATGAACGCCGTGAAGATCAGGACCGCCCCACGCCAGCTGGAGACATCCTCGTACTCGACCCGCTCCCCCAGCTCCAGCTGGCCCATCAGCCAGGCCATCGCGAGGATGCCCCAGAGCAGCAGGTCCTGGCCGAAGCGGTGCATCAGATAGAGCGCCAGGCCCGCGATGAAGTACCAGGCCCCGTCGGGATTGGCGAGCAGCTTCAGCAGCGGGAAGTCGGACACCGGCGCCAGCATCGCGACGGCACCCCAGACGCAGCAGAAGACGATCACCCTGCGGTAGGTCAGCCCCATGGCCACGACCACCAGGAAGAGCAGATAGAAGCGCAGTTCCGACCAGAGCGTCCAGTAGACCAGGTCCACGTTCGGTACGTCCGAACCCGCTTGCAGCATCGTCAGGTTGAGCAGCACCTCGCGTGCGGGCAGTCTCTCCCAGACGCCCGGTACGGCCACCAGCACCGCCGTCGTGAACAGCACCGCGAACCAGTACGCCGGGTACAGCCGGATCACGCGGGAGACGAAGAACTGGCGGGGTGTCCGGCCCCAGCACGACATGCAGATCACAAAGCCGCTGATCACGAAGAAGATCTCGACGCCGATCCAGCCGTAGGCCGCGACGCGGAACAGCGACGGCATGATCTCCGACACCGGCCGGCTCCAGATCGCGTTGCCGGGCTCGTTCACCCGGCGCGTGCCCGCGAAGTGGTGGAGCACCACCATCAGCGCCGCGATCAGACGGATGCCGTCGACGACGTAGAGCCGCCGGGTGCGAAGGGGCTGCAGCGGGCGGTCCGCCACTGCGACCGGGGCTTGCTTCGGCAACGGCATCGACAGTCCGCCGCGCGCTCGGTGCATCAGGAAACCTGGCCGTCCTCGGGAAAACTCTGGGCCCGAACCAGGAAAGACCATTCCCGCAGCTCGCAGGGCGACCTTGCCGGAACCCTCGCAAATCCGTCGCACAAGGTTCGGCCAGGTTTCATTCATGGCGCGAACACGACAGCAAAGGACGGCAGGGACGGCAAAGGGGCCCGTACGACCGAAGTCGTACGGGCCCCTTCAGAGACCTACCGGGTCAGTTCAAGATCACTTGTTGATCTTGGTGACCTGGCCGGCGCCCACGGTCCGGCCACCCTCACGGATGGCGAACTTCAGGCCCTCTTCCATGGCGACGGGCTGGATGAGTTCCACCTTCATCTCGGTGTTGTCACCCGGCATGACCATCTCGGTGCCCTCGGGGAGGGTCACCACGCCGGTCACGTCCGTCGTACGGAAGTAGAACTGCGGACGGTAGTTGTTGAAGAACGGCGTGTGGCGGCCACCCTCGTCCTTGGACAGGATGTAGGCCTGCGCCTCGAACTCGGTGTGCGGGGTGACCGAGCCCGGCTTGATGATGACCTGGCCGCGCTCGACGTCCTCGCGCTTGATGCCACGAAGCAGCAGACCGACGTTCTCACCGGCCTGGCCCTCGTCGAGCAGCTTGCGGAACATCTCGATGCCGGTGACCGTGGTGGTGGTCTTCTCGGTCTTGATGCCGATGATGTCGACGGTCTCGTTGACCTTGAGGACACCACGCTCGATACGACCGGTGACGACCGTGCCACGACCGGTGATCGTGAAGACGTCCTCGATCGGCATCAGGAACGGCTTGTCGACGTCCCGCTCGGGCTCCGGAATGGACTCGTCGACGGCCTTCATCAGGTCGAGGACGGACTGGCCCCACTCCTTGTCGCCCTCAAGGGCCTTGAGCGCCGAGACCTTGACGACCGGCAGGTCGTCGCCCGGGAACTCGTACTCGGAGAGCAGCTCACGGACCTCAAGCTCGACGAGCTCAAGGATCTCCTCGTCGTCCACCATGTCGGCCTTGTTCAGGGCGACGACGATGTACGGAACGCCGACCTGGCGGGCCAGGAGCACGTGCTCCTTGGTCTGCGGCATCGGGCCGTCGGTGGCGGCGACCACGAGGATGGCGCCGTCCATCTGGGCAGCACCCGTGATCATGTTCTTGATGTAGTCCGCGTGACCGGGGCAGTCGACGTGGGCGTAGTGACGGGTCTCCGTCTGGTACTCGACGTGCGCGATGGAGATGGTGATACCGCGCTGGCGCTCCTCAGGAGCCTTGTCGATCTGGTCGAACGCCGAGGCCTCGTTCAGGTCCGGGAACGCGTCGTGCAGCACCTTGGTAATGGCGGCCGTGAGGGTCGTCTTACCGTGGTCGATGTGACCGATGGTGCCGATGTTGACGTGCGGCTTAGTCCGCTCGAACTTCGCCTTCGCCACTGGGGTCCTCCTGTGGAGTGGTTCTGAACGCCTTGCTTCATCGGCGCCAGGTGATCTTTGCTGGAATGCCCGGGCCCGGGGGCACTCTCACCACGATTGCGGTGGAATGCCCCACGAGGCTCCGGAGTCAAGCCTAAAGCGTGTGAACGCGGTGCGTTACTCGCCCTTGGCCTTCGCGATGATCTCCTCGGCGACGTTCCGCGGAACCTCGGCGTAGGAGTCGAACTGCATGGAGTAGCTGGCGCGGCCGGACGTCTTGCTGCGCAGGTCGCCGACGTAGCCGAACATCTCCGAGAGGGGCACGAGGCCCTTCACGACGCGGGCACCGGCCCGCTCCTCCATGGCCTGGATCTGGCCACGGCGGGAGTTGATGTCACCGATGACCTCACCCATGTAGTCCTCGGGCGTGGTGACCTCGACGGCCATCATCGGCTCAAGGAGCACAGGGCTGGCCTTGCGCGCGGCCTCCTTGAAGGCCTGCGAACCGGCGATCTTGAACGCGAGCTCGGAGGAGTCGACCTCGTGGTAGGCACCGTCGTGCAGAATCACGCGCACGCCGGTCATCTCGTAGCCCGCGAGGATGCCGAACTGCATGGCCTCCTGGCAGCCGGCGTCGACCGAAGGAATGTACTCCTTCGGGATACGACCACCGGTCACCTTGTTCACGAACTCGTACGAGGTGTCGCCACCCTCAAGCGGCTCGATGCCGATCTGCACCTTCGCGAACTGGCCGGTACCACCAGTCTGCTTCTTGTGCGTGTAGTCGACGCGCTCGACGGCCTTGCGGATCGTCTCACGGTAGGCGACCTGCGGCTTGCCGACGTTGGCCTCGACCTTGAACTCACGGCGCATACGGTCGACCAGCACCTCAAGGTGCAGCTCGCCCATACCGCCGATGATGGTCTGGCCGGTCTCCTCGTCCGAGTGGACCTGGAAGGACGGGTCCTCCTCGGCCAGGCGCTGGATCGCGACGCCGAGCTTCTCCTGGTCGCCCTTCGACTTGGGCTCGATGGCGACCTGGATGACCGGCGCCGGGAAGTCCATGGACTCCAGGATCACCGGGTTCTTGTCGTCGGACAGCGTCTCACCGGTCGTGGTCTGCTTCAGACCCATGACGGCGATGATGTCGCCGGCGCCCACCGACTCGATCTCCTCACGCTTGTTCGCGTGCATACGGTAGATCTTGCCGATGCGCTCCTTCTTGCCCTTGACGGAGTTCAGCACCGAGGTGCCGGACTCCAGGCGGCCCGAGTAGACCCGGACGAAGGTGAGCTTGCCGAGGTGCGGGTCGCTCATGATCTTGAACGCCAGCGCCGACAGCGGCTCGTCGTCGGACGGCTTGCGCTTGACGACCAGCTCCGGGTCCTTGACGTCGTGGCCCTCGATGGCCTCGACGTCGAGCGGGGAGGGGAGGTAGCGCACGACCGCGTCGAGCAGGGGCTGGACGCCCTTGTTCTTGAACGCGGTACCGCAGAACACCGGGGTGACCGTGGTGCCCTTGCCCTTGCCGGAGGCGATGGTGATACGACGGATCGCGGCGTACAACTGCTCCGCAGAAGGCTCCTCGCCCTCCAGGTACAGCTCCATGATCTCTTCGTCGTTCTCGGCCACGGCCTCAAGCAGCTTGCCGCGGTACTCCTCGGCGGCCTCGGTGTGGGTGTCCGGGATGTCGACGACGTCGTACATCTCGCCCTTGGTGGCCTCGGCGGACCACACGAACGCCTTCATGGTGACCAGGTCGACGACGCCCTTGAAGTCGGCCTCGGCACCGATCGGGAGCTGCATGACGATCGGCTGAGCGCCCAGGCGGTCCGAGATCATGTCCACGCAGCGGTGGAACTCGGCGCCCGTGCGGTCGAGCTTGTTGACGAAGCAGATACGCGGAACGCCGTAGCGGTCCGCCTGACGCCACACCGTCTCGGACTGGGGCTCAACACCGGCGACGCCGTCGAACACCGTCACCGCGCCGTCGAGCACGCGCAGCGAACGCTCCACCTCGACGGTGAAGTCGACGTGGCCCGGCGTGTCGATGATGTTGATGGTGTGGTCGACGTCTTCCAGCGGCCAGTGACAGGTGGTGGCAGCAGAGGTGATCGTGATGCCACGCTCCTGCTCCTGCTCCATCCAGTCCATGGTGGCAGCGCCGTCGTGGACCTCACCGATCTTGTAAGACACACCGGTGTAGAACAGGATCCGCTCGGTGGTGGTCGTCTTGCCCGCGTCGATGTGGGCCATGATGCCGATGTTGCGCACCTTGGCCAGGTCAAGTGAAGTGGTAGCCATAAGGCTTCAGTCTTCTCTCGGTCTCGATGTGGGTAGCGACTACCAGCGGTAGTGCGCGAAGGCCTTGTTGGACTCGGCCATCTTGTGGGTGTCCTCGCGCTTCTTCACAGCCGCACCGAGGCCGTTGGAGGCGTCGAGAAGCTCGTTGAGGAGACGCTCGGTCATGGTCTTCTCGCGGCGGGCGCGGGAGTAACCGACCAGCCAGCGCAGCGCCAGGGTGTTGGCGCGGCCGGGCTTGACCTCGACCGGCACCTGGTAGGTGGCGCCACCGACACGGCGGGACTTGACCTCAAGGGTCGGCTTGATGTTCTCAAGAGCGCGCTTGAGCGTGATGACCGGGTCGTTGCCGGTCTTCTCGCGCAGGCCCTCCATGGCGCCGTAGACGATGCGCTCGGCGGTGGAGCGCTTGCCGTTCAGCAGCACCTTGTTGATGAGGGAGGTCACCAGAGGAGAACCGTAGACCGGGTCGATGATGACCGGGCGCTTCGGGGCGGGGCCCTTACGAGGCATTCTTACTTCTCCTTCTTGGCGCCGTAGCGGCTGCGGGCCTGCTTGCGGTTCTTGACACCCTGGGTGTCGAGGGAACCGCGGATGATCTTGTAGCGAACACCCGGCAGGTCCTTCACACGGCCACCACGCACGAGCACGATGGAGTGCTCCTGCAGGTTGTGTCCCTCACCCGGAATGTAAGCGGTGACCTCGATCCCGCTGGTCAGACGCACACGCGCGACCTTACGCAGGGCCGAGTTCGGCTTCTTCGGGGTGGTCGTGAACACACGCGTGCACACGCCGCGACGCTGAGGCGAACCCTCAAGTGCGGGCGTCTTGTTCTTCTCGACCTTGTCCTGCCGGCCCTTCCGGACCAGCTGCTGGATCGTAGGCACTACTTCTCCGGTTTCTGTGTGCCGAATGGTGAAGCTAACCTGGAACGTCGCCGACCCACGCGGTCGGGTGTGTCGAATCCGGCGGACTCCCGCCGCAAGGCGAAAAGAGCACAGATTACGGTGGCCGCTCACAGCTCGCTATGCGGTTGAAGGCACGCACGAGAGCCAGGGCACACCCCAGGCACAAGGTCTGAGCGTACCTACCTCATTCGCTGCGGTCAAAACAAATGAGGCCCGCTCACATCCGCACACGGCTCATGTCAAGACCGTCCGCCGGAATTGATCTTCGAATCCACGAATCCCGGCCTCATCCGGACACCGCTGCGGCCACCATGAGCACCGTCAGAAACAGGACCCACCCAGCGGTGGACAGCCAACCCAGCACCAGCCCGGTCAGCGCGAGCCCGTCACCGCCCTCCCCGGTCCGCCGTATCTCGGCGCGGGCCGAGTGCCCCAGCACGACGGCCGGTATGCCGGTGAGCCCGAAGCTGACGAGACACAGCACCCCGCACACCCCGGCCCCGACCGCCTTCCCGTTCGTACGGGGCTGCGGTACGGCGATGAAGGGCGCCATATGCGGCACAGGACCGTTGGGCAGGTCCGCGACGAGCAGCCCCAGCTCTCCCACCGTACGAGCGGCGTACGCCCGCGCGACCCGCTTCTCGAACTCGGGCTGCTCCAGCCGCCCCTCGCCGTATCCCGCCCGCAGCACATCCACCGCCCGCTCACGGTCGGCGTGCGAGGCGAGCATGGCCGGGCTGCCACTGTGTGAGCCCCACGGCTGGGGCACACCGCCGCTCTGCCACGGCTGCCACGACGGTTGCGACATGGAGTACCTCCCCCGTACCGGTCGGAGTCCCTCCATCATGCGCCGAACCGGCATTCCCGGCACCGGTCCCGGACCCGGAGAAAACCCGGAGGCGCCCCCGAGGGGACCGCCTCGGCGTGCGGGTCCGATAAGGGGCAAACAGACTGTTGACCATGTCCACGCCGCCCGAGCAGCCGGCCGATCCCGAGCCCCCGCCCCGGCGCTCACCCGCGTCGACGTTCGTGGAGAAGGCGGCGATCGTCGCGGCGCCCAGCACCGTCACCTTCGCCCTGCTCTATTACTTCGGCAGCCTCTACATCAAGGCGTACTACTCCACCCTCGGCGTACTGCCGGAGGACCTCGGCTTCTCCGTGCAGGGCATCGTGGCCAGCAGCACCAGCGCGATCTTCGTCCCCCTGTGCGGGCTGCTGGCGGGCGGGCTGGTCGTGTTCCTGGTGTTCGGCTGGCTGGGGCGGGCGCTGGCCGGACCGGATCGGGCGGTGCGCCGTCGTACGGCGATCGTCTGGCTGCTCACCCTCGGCGTGGCCCTGATGATGCTCGGCCTGCCGGTCTTCTTCACGGATCTGGTGAGCCTTTTCCCCGAGGGCTGGGCACGCCGGTTCATCCCGGCCCTGATGGTGGCCGTGGGGGCCACGCTGGCCATCTGCGCCGTCCATCTACGGCTGAGCGAGAGCACGGGCATCCGGGTCAGAGCCGCCCCCGCCGCCGAACGGACATGGCTGGCGGGAGGCACGATGCTCATCGGGCTGCTGACGGTGAGCCTGTTCTTCGCCATGGCGCAGTACGTGGCCGACATCGGACGCGGCGATGCCCAGTTGGACGCGGAGGAGGGCTATCGGGACACGCCGTGGGTGGTGGTCCATTCGAAGGTGCCCCTCGCCCACCACGCGAAGAACATCCGCTTCAGGGACTACGGCAGCGAGAACGCGCCCTACCGATACGAGTACAAGGGCTTCCGCATGCTCGCCAAGGCGCCGGGCCGCTTCTACCTGGTCTCGGGCACCTCCCGGTACCACGACCGCCGGGTGGTGATGCTGCCTGACGACGGCACCGCCTGGCTGGAGATCCGCGGGGCGTGAGCGGGGCCGCGGCTCAGGGAAGGTCGTAGTCGTCCGGCTCGGGGGTGTCCGTGGGCACGTCCGGCGGCAACTCCTCCGTCTCGGTCTCAGTGGTCGGCGCCACCGGCGCGGTCGTGGTGGGCCCGACGGGCGACGCCGAGGCCGAGGTCGCGCCCCCGACCGCTTCCCCGGAGATGGGGGCGGTGACGGTGGAGCCGTCGGCCATCGTGAACGTCAACTCCCCTGAGTAGGGCCCCGGTTCGGTCGGCGTGTACTGGAAGATCACCTCGCAGCCCTCCGGGGGCACCTCACCCAGACACTTCTGGATGAACTCGAGTTCCTCGCCCGCGATGTTGCCGTTGACGTTCTGAAGCGGCTTGGCCGCCGCCGTCGTAGAGCCCTTGACCTCCACATCCCCTTGGACGGGCTCGCCCACCTTCGTCCTCGACAGTTTGATCGAGGACGCGGAGGGCTTCTCGGTGTCGCTGCCGGGGAAGACCTCGCCGTCCGACTCGCCGTCGCCCCCTTGCCCGCCCTCGGTCTCATCCGAGTCCGCCGTGAAGCCCTCTTCCTCCTCGACCCCGGTCGCCGCAGTCCCGGTCGTAGTGTCCTGCGGGGTCCCGCCACCCCCGCCCCCTCCCCCGCACGCGGCCAGCGCGGCCAGCGCCGCCGCAACGGCAAATCCCCGGGCAATCGCTGACGTCATGACGGAACCTCCGCTGATGCTCGGCTGGGTCCGGCCCAACCTCACACAGCCGCAAGACGATCGGCGCGGACCCCGCCGGTGACCCGGAGCGATCACTCGAACGCCAGCCTCGAACACGCCGAAGGGCGGCCACCCATACGGATGACCGCCCCTCAACTCAAGCGACTCGCTTACTGGTTGTACGGACCGTAGTCGTAGTCCTCCAGCGGAACGGCCTGGCCGGAGCCCGTGCCGAACGGCGAGTAGTCGATGTCGTCGTAGCCGACGGCCGAGTACATCGCGGCCTTGGCCTCCTCGGTCGGCTCGACCCGGATGTTGCGGTAGCGGGACAGACCCGTACCGGCCGGGATGAGCTTACCGATGATGACGTTCTCCTTGAGGCCGATGAGCGAGTCGGACTTGGCGTTGATCGCCGCATCCGTGAGGACTCGCGTCGTCTCCTGGAAGGACGCCGCCGACAGCCAGGACTCCGTGGCCAGCGAGGCCTTGGTGATACCCATGAGCTGCGGACGACCGGAGGCCGGGTGACCGCCCTCCTGGACCACACGACGGTTCTCGGTCTCGAACTTCGAGCGCTCGACCAGCTCACCGGGCAGCAGCTCGGCGTCGCCGGACTCGATGATCGTCACCCGGCGCAGCATCTGCCGGATGATGATCTCGATGTGCTTGTCGTGGATCGACACACCCTGCGAGTTGTAGACCTTCTGGACCTCGCCGACCAGGTGGACCTGGACGGCACGCTGACCCAGAATGCGCAGCACGTCGTGCGGGTTGGTGGCACCCACGGTGAGCTGCTGGCCCACCTCGACGTGGTCGCCCTCGCGGACCAGGACCTTGGCACGCTTCGAGATCGGGAACGCCGTCTCGTCGCTGCCGTCGTCCGGGGTGACGACGATCTTCTTGGTCTTCTCGGTCTCCTCGATCCGCACGCGGCCGGAGGCCTCGGAGATCGGGGCGACACCCTTCGGCGTACGAGCCTCGAAGAGCTCGACGACACGGGGCAGACCCTGGGTGATGTCGTCACCGGCCACACCACCGGTGTGGAAGGTACGCATCGTCAGCTGGGTACCGGGCTCACCGATGGACTGGGCGGCGATGATGCCGACCGCCTCACCGATGTCGACCAGCTTGCCGGTGGCCAGCGAGCGGCCGTAGCACATGGCGCAGGTGCCGACCTGAGACTCGCACGTGAGGATCGAGCGGGTCTTGACCTCCTCGACACCGTGGTGCACGAGCTGGTCGATGAGCACGTCGCCGAGGTCCACGTTGGCCGGCGCGATCACCTTGCCGTCGATGACGACGTCCTCGGCGAGCATGCGGGCGTAGACGCTGGTCTCGACGTCGTCCGTCTTGCGCAGGACGTCGTCCTCGCCGCGGACCGCGATCTTCAGCTTCAGACCGCGCTCGGTGCCGCAGTCCTCCTCGCGGATGATCACGTCCTGCGAGACGTCCACCAGACGACGGGTCAGGTAACCCGAGTCGGCGGTACGCAGGGCGGTGTCCGCCAGACCCTTACGGGCACCGTGCGTGGAGATGAAGTACTCCAGCACGGACAGACCCTCACGGAACGAGGCCTTGATCGGACGCGGAATCGTCTCGTTCTTGGCGTTCGACACCAGACCACGCATACCGGCGATCTGACGCATCTGCATCATGTTGCCTCGTGCACCCGAGTTCACCATCATGAAGATCGGGTTGGTCTTCGGGAAGTTCTCGTTCATGGCCTCGGCAACCTCGTTGGTCGCCTTGGTCCAGATCGCGATGAGTTCCTGGGTGCGCTCGTCCTTGGTGATCAGACCGCGCTCGTACTGCTTCTGGACCTTCTCGTCCTGCGCCTCGTAACCCTTGACGATCTCCTTCTTCGCCTCGGGAACGACGACGTCGGAGATGGCCACGGTGACGCCGGAACGGGTCGCCCAGTAGAAGCCGGCCGCCTTCAGGTTGTCGAGCGTCGCCGCCACGATGACCTTGGGGTAGCGCTCGGCGAGGTCGTTGACGATCTCGGAGAGCTGCTTCTTGCCGACCTCGTAGTCGACGAACGGGTAGTCCTCGGGCAGCAGCTCGTTGAAGAGCGCGCGGCCCAGCGTGGTGCGCAGCCGGAAGCTGTCACCCTGCTGCCACTCCGGCTCGCCCTCCTCCTGCGCCGGCGGCATCCAGCCACGCGGTGGGATGGTGCCCACCGGGAAGCGGATGTCGATCGGCGACTGCAGCGAGAGCTCGCCCGCGTCGAAGGCCATGATCGCCTCGGCGACGGACGCGAAGGAGCGGTCCTCACCCTTGACGTTGCGCATCTCGCCGTCGGTGGTGAGGAAGAACAGACCGAGGACCATGTCCTGGGTCGGCATCGTCACCGGACGGCCGTCGGCGGGCTTGAGGATGTTGTTCGAGGACAGCATCAGGATGCGGGCCTCGGCCTGCGCCTCCGCGGACAGCGGAAGGTGTACGGCCATCTGGTCACCGTCGAAGTCCGCGTTGAACGCGGTGCAGACGAGCGGGTGGATCTGGATGGCCTTGCCCTCGACCAGCTGCGGCTCGAAGGCCTGGATGCCGAGGCGGTGCAGGGTGGGAGCACGGTTCAGCAGAACCGGGTGCTCGGCGATGACCTCTTCGAGGACGTCGTACACGACGGTACGGCCGCGCTCCACCATGCGCTTGGCGCTCTTGATGTTCTGCGCGTGGTTCAGGTCGACCAGGCGCTTCATCACGAACGGCTTGAAGAGCTCCAGCGCCATGGCCTTGGGCAGACCACACTGGTGCAGCTTCAGCTGCGGGCCGACGACGATGACGGAACGCGCCGAGTAGTCGACTCGCTTACCGAGCAGGTTCTGACGGAAACGACCCTGCTTGCCCTTCAGCATGTCGCTGAGGGACTTCAGCGGGCGGTTACCGGGACCGGTGACCGGACGGCCACGGCGGCCGTTGTCGAACAGCGCGTCGACGGCCTCCTGGAGCATGCGCTTCTCGTTGTTCACGATGATCTCGGGCGCACCGAGGTCGAGAAGGCGCTTCAGTCGGTTGTTCCGGTTGATCACACGGCGGTACAGGTCGTTCAGGTCGGAGGTCGCGAAGCGGCCACCGTCCAGCTGCACCATCGGGCGAAGGTCCGGCGGGATGACCGGGACGCAGTCCAGGACCATGCCCTTGGGGCTGTTGCTGGTCTGCAGGAACGCGGAGACGACCTTCAGGCGCTTGAGCGCACGGGTCTTCTTCTGGCCCTTGCCGGTACGGATGATCTCGCGGAGCTTCTCGGCCTCTTCCTCCAGGTCGAAGGACTCCAGGCGCTTCTGCAGCGCCGCGGCACCCATCGAACCGTCGAAGTACGTGCCGAAGCGGTCCCGCAGCTCGCGGTAGAGGAGCTCGTCGCCCTCCAGGTCCTGGACCTTGAGGTTCTTGAACCGGGTCCACACCTCGTCGAGACGGTCGATCTCGCGCTGCGCACGGTCGCGCAGCTGCTTCATCTCACGCTCGGCACCCTCGCGCACCTTGCGGCGCACGTCGGCCTTGGCGCCCTCGGCCTCCAGCTCGGCCAGGTCGGACTCAAGCTTCTTGGCGCGGGCCTCAAGGTCGGCGTCCCGGCGGTTCTCGACCTGCTGCCGCTCGACGGAGACATGCGCCTCCAGGGAGGGCAGGTCGCGGGTACGGCGCTCCTCGTCGACGTACGTGATCATGTACGCCGCGAAGTAGATGACCTTCTCCAGGTCCTTCGGCGCCAGGTCCAGCAGGTAGCCGAGGCGCGAAGGAACACCCTTGAAGTACCAGATGTGCGTGACGGGAGCGGCCAGCTCGATGTGGCCCATCCGCTCACGGCGCACCTTGGCGCGAGTCACCTCGACGCCACAGCGCTCACAGATGATGCCCTTGAACCGGACACGCTTGTACTTGCCGCAGTAGCACTCCCAGTCCCGGGTCGGACCGAAGATCTTCTCGCAGAAGAGTCCGTCCTTTTCGGGCTTGAGGGTGCGGTAGTTGATGGTCTCGGGCTTCTTGACCTCGCCGTGGCTCCACTGACGGATGTCGTCAGCGGTGGCCAGGCCGATCCGGAGCTCGTCGAAGAAGTTGACGTCGAGCACTATGCGTCAATCCCTCTCAGGGTCGTGAGTCTTTGGTCTGATACGGGGGCCTGGGGGTCGGCGGGGCCCTGTGGGTGAGGGCCCCGCCGGACTCCCGTCAGACCTCTTCGACGCTGCTCGGCTCGCGCCGGGACAGGTCGATGCCGAGCTCCTCCGCGGCGCGGAAGACATCCTCGTCGGTGTCACGCATTTCGATGGACATACCGTCGCTGGACAGCACCTCCACGTTCAGGCAGAGAGACTGCATCTCCTTGATGAGCACCTTGAAGGACTCGGGGATGCCGGGCTCGGGGATGTTCTCGCCCTTGACGATGGCCTCGTAGACCTTCACGCGGCCGGTGACGTCGTCGGACTTGATGGTCAGCAGCTCCTGGAGGGCGTACGCGGCGCCGTAGGCCTCAAGGGCCCACACCTCCATCTCGCCGAACCGCTGGCCACCGAACTGAGCCTTACCACCCAGCGGCTGCTGGGTGATCATGGAGTACGGACCGGTCGAACGGGCGTGCAGCTTGTCGTCGACCAGGTGGTGCAGCTTCAGGATGTACATGTAGCCGACCGAGATCGGGTCCGGGAACGGCTCACCGCTACGGCCGTCGAACAGCCGCGCCTTACCGGTCGGGAGCACCATGCGCTCGCCGTCGCGGTTCGGGATGGTGTGGTTCAGCAGACCCGCGAGCTCGTCCTCACGCGCACCGTCGAAGACCGGGGTGGCGACGTTGGTGCCCGGGGCGACCTGGTCGGCGCCGATGACCTGCAGGCGCTGCGCCCACTCGTCGGCGAGACCGGAGACGTCCCAGCCGCGGCTGGCGAGCCAGCCGAGGTGGATCTCCAGAACCTGTCCCGGGTTCATTCGGGACGGCACACCGAGCGGGTTGAGGATGATGTCGACCGGGGTGCCGTCCTCCAGGAACGGCATGTCCTCGATCGGCAGGATCTTCGAGATGACGCCCTTGTTGCCGTGCCGGCCGGCGAGCTTGTCACCGTCGGTGATCTTGCGCTTCTGCGCCACGTACACGCGCACCAGCTGGTTCACACCGGGGGGAAGCTCGTCGCCCTCCTCGCGGTCGAAGACGCGGACGCCGATGACCTTGCCGGTCTCGCCGTGCGGCACCTTCAGCGAGGTGTCACGGACCTCACGGGCCTTCTCACCGAAGATCGCGCGCAGCAGGCGCTCCTCCGGCGTCAGCTCGGTCTCACCCTTGGGCGTGACCTTGCCGACGAGGATGTCACCGGCGATGACCTCGGCACCGATACGGATGATGCCGCGCTCGTCGAGGTCGGCGAGGACCTCCTCGGAGACGTTCGGGATGTCCCGGGTGATCTCCTCGGGGCCGAGCTTGGTGTCACGGGCGTCGACCTCGTGCTCCTCGATGTGGATCGAGGAGAGGACGTCGTCCTGCACGAGGCGCTGCGACAGGATGATCGCGTCCTCGTAGTTGTGACCCTCCCACGGCATGAACGCGACCAGCAGGTTCTTGCCGAGCGCCATCTCGCCGTTCTGGGTGGCCGGACCGTCGGCCAGGACCTGGCCCTCGATGATCCGGTCGCCCTCGTTGACGATGACCTTCTGGTTGACCGAGGTGCCCTGGTTGGAGCGGGCGAACTTGGCCAGGCGGTAGGTGATGTACGTGCCGTCGTCGTTGGCGGTGGTGATGTAGTCCGCGGAGACCTCCTGGACCACACCGGCCTTCTCGGCCTTGACCACGTCGCCGGCGTCGACCGCGGAGCGGTACTCCATGCCGGTGCCGACGAGCGGGGACTCCGACTTAATCAGCGGAACGGCCTGACGCATCATGTTCGCGCCCATGAGGGCTCGGTTGGCGTCGTCGTGCTCAAGGAAGGGGATCATGGCGGTCGCGACCGACACCATCTGGCGCGGCGAGACGTCCATGTAGTCTACGTCCTCGCCGCCGACGTAGTCGACCTCGCCGCCACGGCGGCGGACGAGCACGCGGGCCTCGGAGAAGCGCATGTCGTCACCGAGCGCGGCGTTGGCCTGCGCGATGACGAACCGGTCCTCCTCGTCGGCGGTCAGGTAGTCCACCTCGTCGGTGACCTGGCCGTCGACGACCTTGCGGTACGGGGTCTCGACGAAACCGAACGCGTTGACCCGGCCGTAGGAGGCCAGCGAGCCGATCAGACCGATGTTCGGGCCTTCGGGCGTCTCGATCGGGCACATGCGGCCGTAGTGGGACGGGTGCACGTCACGGACCTCGAAGCCGGCCCGCTCACGGGAGAGACCACCCGGGCCAAGAGCCGACAGACGGCGCTTGTGGGTGAGACCCGACAGCGGGTTGTTCTGGTCCATGAACTGCGACAGCTGGCTGGTGCCGAAGAACTCCTTGATGGAGGCGACGACCGGCCGGATGTTGATCAGGGTCTGCGGCGTGATCGCCTCGACGTCCTGAGTCGTCATGCGCTCACGGACGACTCGCTCCATACGCGCCAGACCCGTACGGACCTGGTTCTGGATGAGCTCGCCGACGCTGCGCAGACGACGGTTGCCGAAGTGGTCGATGTCGTCGGTCTCGACGACGATGGTGCCGCCGCTGTCCCCGGTGGTCTCGGTCTCGCCGGCGTGCAGCTTCACCAGGTACTTGATCGTCGAGATGATGTCCTCGACGGTCAGGATGCCCGCGTCCAGCGGAGCGTCCGCACCCAGCTTCTTGTTGACCTTGTAGCGGCCGACCTTGGCCAGGTCGTAGCGCTTGGGGTTGAAGTACAGGTTCTCCAGCAGCGTCTGCGCGGCCTCACGGGTGGGGGGCTCGCCCGGACGCAGCTTGCGGTAGATGTCCAGCAGCGCGTCGTCCTGGCCCTGGGTGTGGTCCTTCTCCAGGGTGGCGCGCATGGACTCGTACTCGCCGAACTCCTCCAGGATCTGCTCGGTGGTCCAGCCGAGCGCCTTCAGGAGAACGGTGACGGACTGCTTGCGCTTGCGGTCGATGCGGACACCGACCATGTCGCGCTTGTCGATCTCCATCTCCAGCCAGGCACCCCGGGATGGGATGATCTTGGCCGAGAAGATGTCCTTGTCGGACGTCTTGTCGATGGAGGAGTCGAAGTAGACACCGGGCGAGCGGACCAGCTGGGACACCACGACACGCTCGGTGCCGTTGATGACGAAGGTGCCCTTGTTGGTCATGAGCGGGAAGTCGCCCATGAAGACCGTCTGGGACTTGATCTCGCCGGTCTCGTTGTTGGTGAACTCAGCCGTCACGAAGAGCGGGGCGGCGTACGTGAAGTCGCGCTCCTTGCACTCGTCGATGCTGTTCTTCGGCGGCTCGAAGCGGTGGTCGCGGAACGTCAGCGACATCGACCCGGAGAAGTCCTCGATCGGAGAGATCTCCTCGAAGATCTCCTCCAGACCGGACTTGGTGGGGACGTCCTGACCGGACTCAAGAGCCGCCTCGACCCGACTCTGCCAGGCGGTGTTCCCGAGCAGCCAGTCAAAGCTCTCGGTCTGCAGCGCGAGCAGGTTGGGAACCTCAAGGGGCTCCTTGATCTTTGCAAAGGAGATGCGCAGCGGGGCGGTGCTGGCGCCGTTGTTCGTATTCGCGGTCGAGGCAGTGCGCGAGGCGGCCAAGAGGGGGTCCTTCCGAGGGCTCGGACTCACTACGCGCGTACCGGCCCCTCACTCCGGGGCGCAGAGACAGATTCCCCATTCTGACTGTTTGGCCAGGTCAGGGGTGGTCCGGTCGTCTGTGCTCGGGCGAGGGCATGCCCCTGGTGACGGGCAGGGGACAGCTAACAGGCAGCGCAAAGGGTCAGTGTAGCCACTTGGCACACTGATGTCCAGTGCGGGTTTTTCGCGACCCTCGTTGTTCTCAACGCCCTCGTTCTCAACGCCCTCGGCATGCCCGCCCTCGATGCACGTTGATACTGCCCTCTCCGTCGTCGATCCATGCCTCGGATTCGGACCGTTGTGACGACGCGTCCTGAGAATTGCGCGCTGCGTGCGGTTCGTCAAGGCCCCCCTTGGCAGAACCGGGGGCGGCCGGAGACACGACGAAGATCACCATACCCCTCGTGACCTCAGGCGCAAGGTAACCGTGGCCGCCCCACCGGGAACGCCGAAGAGCGACCACCCAGATGGATGATCGCTCTTCGGTGCGCTCGCGTTACAGCCCTACGGGGCCGCAATCAGCTCGCTCGGATCCGTGCCGGACCCGTGAGGTGTTACTTGACCTCGACGGAGGCGCCGGCGCCCTTGAGGGACTCGGCGGCCTTCTCGGCGGCGTCCTTGGCAACCTTCTCCAGGACGGGCTTCGGGGCGCCGTCCACGAGGTCCTTGGCCTCCTTGAGGCCCAGGGAGGTCAGCTCACGCACGACCTTGATGACCTGGATCTTCTTGTCGCCCGCACCGGTGAGGATGACGTCGAACTCGTCCTTCTCCTCCTCGGCGGCGGCGGCCGGGGCACCCGGGGCGCCGGCGGCGGCAACGGCGACCGGGGCCGCGGCGGTGACGTCGAACTTCTCCTCGAACGCCTTCACGAACTCGGAGAGCTGGATCAGGGTCATGCCCTCGAACTCGGCGAGCAGTTCTTCCTGGGTGAGAGCCATGATGGCTTTCCTTCCACTTAAATCGGCAGGTGCCGGATGTACATGACTGGCGGGCGTACGTTCGGCCCGCTACGACCGTTGCCTGTGGCCGGAGGCCTCAGGCGGCGATCATGATGCGAGCCGAATTACTCGGCACCGCCCTGCTCGTCCTGCTTGGCGCGAAGCGCGTCCACGGTGCGGACGAGCTTCGACGGGAGCGCCTGGAAGAGCGCGGCAGCCTGGGACTGCTTGCCCTTCATGGCGCCCGCCAGCTTGGCGAGCAGAACCTCGCGGGACTCAAGGTCCGCAAGCTTCTTGATCTCATCGGCGGACAGCGCCTTGCCGTCAAGGACACCGCCCTTGATGATGAGATTCGGGTTGTCCTTGGCGAAGTCACGAAGACCCTTCGCCGACTCCACCGGGTCACCGGTGACGAAGGCGACGGCAGTCGGACCAGCGAAGAGCTGGTCGTCCAGCGTGATCCCGGCCTCGTTGGCCGCAATCTTGGTCAGCGTGTTCTTCACCACGGCGTACTGGGCGTTCTCACCGAGCGAACGACGCAGCGTCTTGAGCTGCGCCACGGTGAGACCGCGGTACTCGGTCAGCACGGCGGCGTTGGAGCTGCGGAACTTGTCCGTCAGCTCGGCAACCGCGGCAGCCTTGTCGGGCCTCGCCATAGAGCCTCGGCCTCCTTCCGGGTGATTCGGACCGCGCGGACCCGAAGGAGGACTGGGGAAAACGAAACGCCCCGGCGCAGGCGCTCGGGGCGTGGCTCGACCGTCATGGAGACCCATGCGGGAGCAACTTCCACAATCACCTGCGCGGGTCGTCCGCAGTTCAGCGGATCCTTCGGCCACCGCGCCCTCGAACGAGCGCACGGCAACGACCAGCGGTCTTTGGCTTCTGGAAGAGAGTACGTGACCGGATCGCCGTGAAGCAAATCCGGTCATACGGCGCTCAGCTCTCGCCGAGCTCGTTCATCATCTCGGCCAGGTCGACGGTGTCCTTCGCGGGCGGGGCCTTGAAGGTCACCGGCTTGTTGTAGTCGAGGAAGGTGATGGTCAGGTCGAGGGGGCCCTTGTCGGCCTCACCCTTCATCCGGAACTGCTTGGTGCGGTCGTCACCGTCGATCCACATGTCCATCGTGAGCTCGTCGACGCCCATGTCCTCGTACTGCTTGAGGCTCTTCTCGCGCTTCTCGCGCGTGTCCTTGTCCTCGTCCTTGAAGGAGTCACGGAGCGTGTCGAGGGTGACGGTGCCCCGGTAGCGGGTCGTCTCGACGCCGTCGACCTTCTCGGTGCCGATCTCCTTCACGTCCTTGGCGCCGGTGAGGAAGGTGGACTCGGCCGCCGGGTTCTGCTCGGCCTGGCCGGCGCCGGGGGCGCCCGCCCCGCCGAGGGCGTCCTTCCCGAGCGCGGACATGTCGAACTTGATCCAGCTCTTGCCGTCCATCTCCTTGGCCATCTTGGGGTTGCCCCCGATGTACATGGCCTTGTCGACGAGCCGGATCTCGGCGGAGCCGTCCGCCCCCTGGTCGAGGGCCGTCATCTTCATGCTCATGGCCAGATCGGGCTTCATGCGCATGGCGGCCTCGGCCTTGACCCGCCCCTGCTCCGGCACCTTGCCCGTCATCCGGTAGCGCAGGGATGTGATGTCGTCCGAGTTCTTCGCCGCCTTGGCCACGGCCGCCGCGGGGGTCATCTTCGGCGACTCCTCGGCCTCCCCCTTGGAACAGCTCACCGCGCCCGCGGCGAGGGCCACGGCGGCGAGCCCGGCGCCGATCGTGCGAGTGCGCGCGGAACGTCGTACAGAAAGCCCCATCGATTCCCCCCAAGGAACACATGAGCGATACACAGATGAGCCGCGAGCCTAACCGATCGGAGTGCAGGCGGTCTCTTGAATACCGGCGGCCTCAGGAGCTCTGCTTCTTCAGCAGTTCCCTGAAGTCCTCGGTGTCGGCGGCCGGGGGCTTCTCGGCGGCGACCCGCACGCCGTAGTCGCTGTAGTGGGCGGTCTGGGTCAGTTCCCCGGTCGCCAGCGCGCCCTTCTCGGACTTCTTGATCAGCAGGCCCCGGTCGTCGACCCACAGGTCGACGGTCTGGGTGGCGGCCACGGTGCCGGAGTGGTGCACGGCACGGCGGCCCGTACCGTCGTCTCCAAGCCGATCCTGCGTACGTCCTCGCAGTCCAGCAGGAGCTTGACCGACTGGTTGGGGGGGCCGGCGCGTATCTGCTCGGCGAAGGTGGCGCCGGTGCCGTCGCCCTCCCCTAGTAGGTCGTCGTAGGCGTATCTGGCCCAGTGCCTGCCGCCCGCCTGCTCGGCGAACTTCTCGCCCATGTGCGCGTAGTAGGCGTCGGGCAGATAACGGGCCTCCATGGAGGTCACGCCGAGGCGGCGGCGCATCGTCTGCGCGGTGGTGCCGCCGGGGTAGGTGATGGTCAGGGTGCCGACGAGCTCGTCCTCCCAGTCGAGGGCGCCCTCGGCCGCGATGGACAGCTCCTCGCCCATGACGGTGGTGGACTCCACCCGGACCGGTTGCGCCGCGGCCGTGGACCGCTCGGCGGCGCGCAGGGCGGCGAGGAGCGGGCGGTCTGGCGGTCGTCCCTCCGTGCAGGCGGTGAGGACGGCGAGCAGCGCCATCACCAGAACTGCCGTGCGCCTCATCCGTCCCACCACCCGCAGTCGTCCCCCTGACGAAGAACGCCAGCCGAGGGCACTGACAATCGTCCGGAAACGGAAAAGGGAACGGGCCCCGCACCTCGGAAGGACGCTGTTGGTTAATCCGGGGCCCTGCTACTTCGCCCCGCCGGTCGTTTGGTCGGCGGGGCGAAGTGCTGCGAAG
>NZ_JAVRBF010000350.1:0-437 GCF_032436805.1 Streptomyces sp. P17
GATACCCGGTAGGCGGTCGCGAAGTCCTTGACCGGCCACGTTTGCGCGACACGGAACCTGCGCCCCACAAGCCCTGGATCGCAGGCGTGCATGCATGTCGCTATGTCGCCGAGTTGCGGCTTGTAGCGGCTAACCGGGAGATGGAGCTGCATCCGCTGCACGACAGCCGACGATGGGCCGATGGTGGTTGACTGCTCGTAGCCCTCGTAGGTTTGGAGCTTGCCTCGCCCCTCATAGACGACCTCTCGCATAGCCTGGTCGCTGTAGCCGGACTCGGACATCTCACCCGTGTCCCGCTCAATGCGCCATTGTGAGGTCATCAGCGATTCGGCCTGCGCCCTCAGTCCGGGCAGCTCGGCCCGCACGTCATCGAGCAACATGGCGGCCAGGTTCCCCGTATGGCGACACTGAGAACGCTCCGGTCTCGACCACTCCGA
>NZ_JAVRBF010000351.1:0-431 GCF_032436805.1 Streptomyces sp. P17
GCTTCGCTGCCTCCAGTGACAGCGCATTGTTCTGCTCCCACGCCTCCGCACCCAGCTTCAGCGCGTCCCGCAGCAGGTCCTGCTCGGTGCCAGCCGCTCGGGTAGCGCCAGCGAGACGCCCAATCACGTCGAGCTGCCGCTCACCATCGACGCCGAGGTCCTTCAGCACCGCATTGACATCCTCACCGGATGCCCGCATCCGGCCGAGACCCTCGACGAAATCGGCGGTCGCACCAGCGGCGTCACGTCACCACTTCTCGCGGAACTCATCGGCGGTCTGCCCGCTGATGCGGGCCAGTGTCGCCAAACCGTTGCCACCGGCACGGACGTGCGCGTCGATGAGCCGCCATGTCTTGGACATCGCCGTGCCGCCGGCCTCCGCCTCGACACCGACCGACGCCATCGCCGCAGCGGTCGCCAGCACGTCAGCC
>NZ_JAVRBF010000352.1:0-430 GCF_032436805.1 Streptomyces sp. P17
TTCAACACCTTCAAACATTAAATCGATCAATAACTTGTGAGTGAAAATCATGATTATCAATTGGCCGTAGCCCTATCAGGTTAATGTGATTAACGTACTCAGTGCGTGAGGGACTGAAGTTCATGGGTTTTCTGGTGCTAGGAACAGTGTATTGAATAGGGCGATTTTGTCATCCGCAGATAGTCTTAGCCAAGCGGCGGAGAACCTTGAACAGGGACAAAAAACTATCGACTTATAATCTAACTCAATCGGTCGTGACACGTTCATTTTTCTGTCACGATAATTAATTAGGTTAAATCGTCTTTCAACACATAGCCATTGCTGGTAAAGCTTCATTTTTATCCAACTGGGAATATCAACGATGATTTTTAAACTATTGCTAGTTGTCTTTGTGGCAACGCTCTCTTTTTCTGTGCTCGCCACTGACGTG
>NZ_JAVRBF010000181.1:0-1247 GCF_032436805.1 Streptomyces sp. P17
CGAGCCGCTGCACCTCAGCGCGCACCGTTCCCCCACGCGGCCGCGTCGGGGTCGTGAACCGGTCATCGGCGACGATCCCCAGCAGGTCACCAGCGGAGACGCGCAGCACCTGAGCACCACGCATCCATCTCCCCGACGGGTGCAGCCGCCACGGTGACCCGTCCGGGACTACGCGCTCCACCCGGAACTCACCCAGCGGCACATCGCCCACGCCGGCGTACCCGGCGCGCAGCTGGAGCCGATGCCCATACACAGCCAGCGCCGCATCAGGACGACCGGTGAACAGCGACCCGTCCGGGTCCGCGATCGACAGCTCCAGCGACGTCTGCACCTGACCGGACCGCAACTCGACCGACAGCGACCCATCCACGATCTCCAGCGGCTCAGAGGTCAGCACCTGGCCCCGCAGCGTCGGCCACACCTGACACGACAGCTCCACATCCCCCAGACGAGCCGCACCCCACCTCTCATCGACCGGCCACATAGCTACGCCTCCGGCAGACGGAGACGGTCCAGATATGTGGGCGCCGCAGCAGTCGAGTCCTGATACGTCGGATGCTCAGCCATATCGTCGGCATAGGTACGGGACGGCACCACCGGCAGGATCGCCGGCCCCCGCGACTCATACCCGTCCATCTGCCACGTCACCCGAGGAAGGTGCGGCACAGTCCGCTCCGACTCCACATCAGCCGCCGACACGTACAGCAGCCCCGTCGGATGATCCAGACACTCAGGGTCGCCCCGCAACACCACCGTCGGCCCGGCCAGCATGATCGCGTCCACCGCCTGCACCGTCGCCTCATCCTCAGCGACCAGACGCCACGACCGGACACGTACCTGGCGCGCACCACCCACCGTCACAGGTAGACCACCCATCGGGCGCACCATCTCCGACGCCGACGACCACCGGCCACGAGACTCCGAGCGCAGAACACCCACCACCACCGCACCGAGCGGTGCCATCGGATCGGACAGCCACGCACGGGAGTGTCCGGGAGACACCACAGCCCGCACCGACTCACCACCCGTACCGACCACCTGCCCCGACGACGACACAGCCTCAACCAGATACGTCACAGGCACACCGACCGGTATATCCCAGTCCACGACACGCGCCGACGACCCGAGCGGCACATGCTGCCCACGCACCGGCACCCGCACACCATCCACCACCCGCCACACACGCAGCGACACCGCACCAGCAGGCACCTGAGACACCAACATGTCCACCCACGGCGGCGACTGCA
>NZ_JAVRBF010000353.1:0-428 GCF_032436805.1 Streptomyces sp. P17
TCGAGTTCCGTTGGTGGCCTGTTTCGCAACCGTCCAATGTTTTTACGAAAGTTGCCGGTCAAAACCGTTCCACGTTTACATTATTTACCGATGGTGTTGTTGGCAAAACGCAATACGCCGTCCAATCTCGCCCGATTACCGATCCACCGCGCCAAGTAGTTTGGGGACCAACGCATCTTGTTACCACTCAGGAAGCGAGTGAAGATATTTATGGTCCGATTATCGACGCCATTAAAGAAAACATGGAATGGATTTCCAGCGGCACGCGTCAGGCGGTCGAAGGGGTTCAGGAATTACTTGATTATGTCACTGAACTGACCAACGTTAATTACGATCAGGCGCAGACGGTTAGGCGCGAAATGATTTCAACAACCGGCAACATTACCGCTCGGTTCACAGAAGAAATTCGCATTTTGACTGATGCAAAT
>NZ_JAVRBF010000027.1:0-107587 GCF_032436805.1 Streptomyces sp. P17
GACCCGGCCAAACGCAGGGAACCCGCACCACAAACCTCATAGCGTCACGACCGTCTCACTGGACTTGAAATCTTCCGACCGGCAGTCCACTTCGGGTCTGGTCGCACGCCGTCCCTCTCCGTTTGTTCCGGTTACCCATCTGCCAGACAAGGCCGTGACCGTGCCAGCATCATTGGCAAGAAGATTGCCATTAAGTTGCCTAGTCTGGCAACCTTGTTGATCCGCACTGGGCGTGACACGAAGGTGGACAGATGACGCGCGACCGCTCCCTCGACATAGCCGTGACCGGGGTCTTTGGCCGGTTTCCCGGCTCAGCCGACCTGGCGGCGTGGTGGGAGGCCCTCGTCGAGGGACGGGTTCTTACCACGCGGTACGACGAGCGGAGGCTGCGCGAGGCCGGAGTGCCGCAGAGCCTGATCGACGACCCCGAGTTCGTACCGGTGCACGGGCACCTCGACGACGCCGACCGCTTCGAGAACGCCCTGTTCCGGGTGAGTCCGCGCGAGGCCGAGATGATGGACCCGCAGCACCGGATGATGCTCGAATGCGCGTGGGCGGCCCTGGAGGATGCCGGGACCAGCCCTCTCGGCACTCCGCTCACCACCGGCGTGTACGCCTCTGCCAGCGGCAGCGGCTACCTGCGCGCCATGCTGGCCGGCGGCGGGCTTGACCCCATCACCCTTGAGGACGCCATCCACGGCAACGAGCCGGACTTCATGGCGAGCCTCATCTCGTACAAACTCAACCTGACCGGCCCCGCGGTCGCGGTGCAGACGGCCTGCTCCTCCTCCCTGGTCGCCCTCCACACCGCCGTCCAGGCGCTCTTGAACGGTGAGTGCGACCAAGCCCTCGTCGTGGGCGCCGGCGTCGCCTACCCGCAGGCCGGCCACCTCCATGTGGCCGGCGGCATCCACAGCGCGGCCGGGGCCTGCCGGCCGTTCGACGAGCACGCCGACGGCGTGGTCGCGGGCTCCGGCGTGGCCTGCGTCGTCCTGCGGCGCCTGGCGGACGCGCTCGCGGACGGGGTGGAACCGTACGGTGTCGTCCTCGGCACGGCCGTCAACAACGACGGCTCGGCCAAGGCCGGCTACTACGCTCCCTCCGCCGGCGGACAGGAAGCCGTCATCCGGGCAGCCCTCGACGCCGCGGACGTCGACGGCGCGAGCATCGGCTACCTGGAGACGCACGGCACCGGCACCCGCGTCGGCGACCCCATCGAGTGGTCCGCCGCCTCGTCGGCCCTGCGCGCCGCGGGCGCCGCCCCGGGCCAGGTGGCCGTGGGAGCGCTCAAGGCGAACACCGGCCACCTCGACAACGCCGCCGGGCTCGCCGGACTGATCAAGGCCCTGTTCGTCGTGCGCGAGGGCATCGTCCCGCCGGTCGCCGGATTCACCCGGCTCAACCCCCTGCTGGACACCGAGGACTCGCCGCTGTACGTCCCCTCCGCCATGGCGCCGTGGTCCGGCCCTGAGCCCAGGAGGGCTGGGGTCAGCTCCTTCGGGGTGGGCGGCACGAACGCGCATGCAGTCGTCGAGGCGCCGCCTGCCCCCGCGCCCCGGCCCGACGGGCGGGACCAGTCGCGCGCTGGGCACCTCGCGCTGCTCTCCGCCGCGGACGGCGAGGCCCTGGCGCGCTCCGCCGACCGCCTTGGCCGCCACCTGGCCGCCCACGCCCCGGCCCCGGCCGACGTCACGCACACCCTTGCCACCGGCCGGGCCGCCCTGCCCGAACGCCTCGCCGTCGTGGGCGACGACACCGCGGACCTCGCGCACCGCCTCACCGCCGGCGCCGGGGTGGTCCGCGGCCGTGTCCCCGAGACCGGCCCCGCCCCGCTGGTCTTCGCCTTCCCCGGCCAGGGATCCCAGCGCCCCGGCATGGCACTCCCGTTCGCCGAGACCCTGCCCGGCTTCGCCGAGGCCCTCGCCGATTGCCTCGGTGCCTTCGAGCCCGGCCTGGCCGCCGAAGTCGAACGAGCCATGCACGACCCTGCGTTCCCCGAGGAGGAGCTCGCCCGGACCCGGCTCGCCCAGCCCGCCCTCTTCGCTGTCGAGTACGCCGTCGCCGTCGCGCTGCGCGGCCTCGGACTGGTCCCGCAGGCCGTGATCGGCCACAGCCTCGGCGAGATCACCGCGGCCTGCGTGGCGGGCGTACTGGAACTGGCCGACGCCGCCCGGTTCGTGGCCTTGCGTGGGCGCGCCATGCAGGACTGCCCGGAGGGCGCCATGCTGGTCCTCGGCTGCGGTGAGGACGCGACCCGCGAACTGCTGGCCGCCGGCGGCCTGCCCCTGGAGGTCGCCGCCGTCAACGCCACGGACAACACGGTGGTGGCCGGTCCTCCGGAGGCCGTCGCTGAGTTCGAGACGTGGCTCGCCGGACGCGTCGCCACACACCGGCTGCGCACCACGCGGGCCTTCCACTCGGCCCTCGTCGAGCCGTCCGTACCGCTGCTCACCGCGGCGCTGCCGGAGACTTCCGTGCACGCGCCGGCCGTCGCGTGGGCCGTCAACGACGGCCGGCTGCTGCTGCCCGGTACCGAGGTCGCCGCGGACTCCTTCGCCTCCGCCGCCCGCAACCCCGTCCGGTTCGCCGGGGCACTCGACGCCCTCGCCCGGCACCTGCCCGGCGCGCTGATCGTGGAGGCCGGGCCGGGCCGGGCGCTGTCGGCCATCGCGGAGGCCGCGGACCTGACCGCCGTCCCGCTCGCCGCCGGCCGCATCGCCCGCGCCGAGGACGTCCTCGCCGCTCTGGGTGCCTTGTGGACCGTCGGCCAGCCGCTCGCCGCCGACCGGCTGTACGCGGGGGGCCGACCCGTACGCCTGCCCGGCTACTCCTTCGAGGGGCCACGCCGGACCGCCCCCGAGGCCGCGCCGCCATCGGACACCCGTGGACGCGTCGCGGGCGCCCCCGGGCCGACGACCCCGCAGGCGGAGTCCACCGGCTCAAGGCAGGCGCAGGCCGCGGCGCCGGACCCCGCCGACGTGCCCGCGCTGGTCGCCGGGCTCTGGGCGGAGCTGCTCGGCCATCAGGAGATCACCGCCGACGCCGACTTCTTCGCCCTCGGCGGTGACTCCCTGCTCGTCACGCGCCTCGCGCGCAGGCTCGGCGCGGCACTCGGCGTCCAGACCCCGATCCGCGATCTGCTCCTCGCCCGTACGCTCGCGCGCCAGACGGAGGTCGTCGCCGCCCTCGCCGCCAAGGCGCCGGTCGCCGCCGGAGCCGGCTGACGTACGCCGCCCGAGCGCACGTAAGCCGCCCCCCGGATGATCCGGGGGGCGGCTTACGTGCGTGGGCCGGGAGCCGCGGAGGTCAGGCCTCCTCGGTCACCGAGAGCTCGGTCCGGGGGACGCCCGGAGCCTCGAAGCCGAACACCTGGCCGTAGACGGAGAGCTCGGCGTGAAGGCAGTCGATGACGGTCTGCGCCATGCGGAAGCCGTGCTGCTCCTCCTTGAACGCGAGGTACGCGTGCGGTACCCCGCTGTGCCGCATCCGCTCCAGGAAACGCTCGGCCTGGACTGGTGGGCACACGGCGTCCTCAAGCCCCTGCAGCAGCACGAACGGCGCGCGCACCCGGTCGGCGCGCCGCAGCGGCGACACCTCCGCGTAGCGGGCGGCGGCCTGCGGCCACGGGCCGATGAGGCTCTCCAGGTAGCGCGACTCGAAGTCGTGCGTGCCCTGCGCGCGCCACTCCTCGGGATCCAGGAGCGGGAAGTAGATCCCGGCCACCCGGTACAGCTCCGGTTCGGCGGCCAGCGAGGCCGCAGCGGTCCAGCCGCCCGCGCTGCCGCCGCGGATGCCGATGCGCCGGGGGTCGGCCTTCCCCTGCGCGACCAGGCCGCGGATCGCGGTTGCGCAGTCGCGCACGTCGACCACGCCCCACGCCTCCCGCAGCCGTTCGCGGTAGGCGCGCCCGAAGCCGGTGGACCCGCCGTACTGGACGTCCACCACGCCGATGCCCCGGCTGGTGAAGAAGGCGGTGGAGAGATCCGCCACCAGCTGGCTGCGGGTGGTGGGGCCGCCGTGTGCCTGCACCACGTACGGGGGCAGCTCCCCCTCCGGAGCGGTGAAGCCGGGGTTGTGCGGCGGGTACACGTACGCGTGCACCTCCTCTCCCTCCGGGCCGCGGAACACCGCGTGGTAGCCCGGGGGCAGGTGTGCGGCGTACGAGGTGTCCGCCGCGCGCAGCACCTCCGGCGCTGCCCCGTCCGGCCCGATCAGCAGCAGCTCGCCCCGGCTGCGCGGGCCGGCGGCCGAGGCCACGACCCGGCGGCCGTCGGTGGCAAGCACCGCCCACTCCGTGAGCTCCTCGCGGTCGTCCAGGTCCGTCAGTGTGCCGTCGGCCTCCAGGAGCGCGAGCCGCCGCGCGCCCACCCCGCGCGTCACGAACATCCGGCCGCCGCCCACCGGCAGGAACCACTGGGCGCCGATGCGCCAGAGCGCCTCGCCGAACTCCTCCTCCCGTGCGCACAGCGGGCGTGCGGAGCCGTCGAGGTCCAGCTCGTGGAGGTTCCACCAGCCGGTGGTGTCGCTCAGCACATACAGCACGCCGGCCCGGTCCGGGGCCCACTCCGCCTGGCTGACGGCGACGCCGGGTCCGCCCGCCAGTACGCGGGCGGGGCCCAGCGCACCGTCCCGGCCGACCGGCGCGACCATCAGCTCCGTGCCGTCCCAGGGCATCCGCGGGTGGTCCCACCCGAGCCAGCAGGCGTACCGGCCGTCCGGGGAGACCTTGGGTCCGGTCATCAGGTGGTGACTCGCGGCCAGGACCCGCACGGCCGCCGGGTCCGCGGCCGCGGCGCCGTCCAGCGGCAGGGCGACCAGGTCGCGGCGTACCTCGGTGCGGTCCGTGTCGAGGGCCACCTCGCGCAGGCACCAGACCTCATTCCCGACGAGGGAGAAGTCGGCATAGGCGGCCCCGCCCGGCAGCGCCGGCTCCGGACTGATCGGCTCCGGACTGATCGGCTCGGGACGTCCGCCGGGCACGGCCCGGTACACCCGCTGGTCGTCCCAGTGGGTGAACACGAACCCGGCGGCGGGGTCCGCCCCCAGGGGCAGCCATGGCCGGCCTCCGTACTCGATGACCCGGGTGCGCACGTTCCACCCGGGCCCCAGCGCGTCACCGACCGAACCGTCGGGCGTACGGCGCACCAGCGCCACACGTCCCGACTCGCCGGGGCGCCACTCGGTCCACCAGACCTCTTCGCCGATGAAGGCGGACCACTCGACCTTCTTCTGCCCTGCGGCGGCGGCGTCGGCGCCGATCGGCGAGGTCCAGGTTCCGTAAGGGGACGTGCGCACCTGTGTCTCCGTCATGTTCGAGGTCGGGATCTCCGTGTCCGAGCAGCGCCTGCCGCTCAGTCCAGGCCCGTGCTGTAGGCGGTGGTGTCACCGCGCAGGGCCACGCTGGGCCGGCCGTCCACGCCGACCGGGGTGGGGGCCACGACGGTGACGCGCTCGCCGCGGCGGTACTGGTTTCCGTAGTCGTAGATGGCGTAGTGCGCCGTCGACTGGTTGTCCCAGATGGCGATGTCGCCGACCCGCCACTGCCAGCGCACGGTGTGCTCCGGCTTGGTCAGGTACTCCTGCATGATCCGGATCAGGTCGCGGGAGGCCTGCGGCGGGTAGCCCACCACCCGGCGGGCGAACCCGCCGAGCAGCAGCGAGCGTTCGCCCGTCTCGGGGTGGACCCGGACCGCAGGGTGCTCCGCCTCGTACGGAGTCGAGATGTAGGCCCCGCGCTCGATGACGGTGTCGTCGGTGAAGTCGCAGTCGTTGCTGTGGACGATCCGCAGCTGGTCGGCGAACTCGCGCAGCTCTGCCGGCATGCTGGCGTACGCCGACGCGGCGTTGGCCCACATGGTGTCACCGCCCGCCGGGGGGATGACCTTGCTGTGCAGAAACGCGAAGGCCGGGGGGCGTTCGATGAACGTGAGGTCCGTGTGCCAGTGGTTGGCACGGGTGCCCTGCTTCGAGTCCATCTCCCGCAGGTTCGGGCGGCCTTCGGGGGCGTCGTAGATCGGGTGTCCGAGCGTCAGCTTGCCGAAGCGCGAGGCGAAGGCGGTCTGCTCGGCGTAGTCCAGGTCCTGGTCGCGCAGGAACACCACCTTGTGCTGGAGCAGGGCCGCGCGGATCGAGGCGATCGTCTCGTCGCTCAGTTCGGCGCCCGCGTCGACGCCGCCGATGACGGCGCCGATGTTGCCGGCGAGCGGAGTGACCGTCACATCCGTCTGCGCCTGCAGGGTTTCAGTCATGACTCTTGCCTTTCACCTGAGGATTCCGGACCACCGGCGTTCTGGTGTGCCGGATCAACGTGCCAAGTTTGACAAGAGGTTGCCATGAGTGTGACTCCTCTGGCAATGTCTCTGGCGTGAAGCTCCTGAAGACGCGGACCGGCCGTGCGCCGTCTCGACGAACAGTGGAGGACTCCTGATGGCCACGCCGATACTGACCGCCCCGCCCGGGCCCTCGGCCGGCACGTCCCGCCCCGCCGGAGAGGGCGAGTGCCTGCCCGCCGGTCCGCGGCCGCCGGTGCACGAACTCGTCGCCGGGCTCGCCCGGACCGGCCCCGCCCGCACCGCCGTCAGCTGCGGCGCGAGCAGCATCTCCTACGGGGGCCTCGACGCCTGGGCCGCCGGTGTCGCAGCCGCGCTCACCGAGACGGGCGTCCGCCGCGGCGGACGCGTCGGCGTGCTGGTCGAGCCGTCGCTCGCGATGGTCGCCGCCGTGCTCGGCGCGATGCGCTGCGGAGCCGCGTACGTACCCGTGGACCTCTCCAACCCCGACCTGCGCCTGGCCGAGATCCTGACGGACGCCCAGGTCGACGCCGTCCTCGTCACCGACGCCACCCGGCCTCGCCTCACCGGGCTCGACGTCCCCCTGGTCGATGCCGACTCCACCCGGGAACCGGCGGCCGCCCCCGCGGGCGGAGCGGCTCGCGCTCGCGAGCCGGAATCGCCCGGTGTCCCTGTCGCGGCCGACGACGCGGCGTATCTCATCTACACCTCCGGCAGCACCGGCGAGCCCAAGGGTGTCGTCGTCGAGCACGGCCAGCTGGCGGCCTCCACCCTGGCCCGCCGCATGGTCTATCCCGGCCAGCCCGTCTTCCTCCTCGTCTCCCCGCTCGCCTTCGACTCGTCGGTGGCCGGGCTCTGGGGCACCCTCACCGCGGGCGGCCACCTGGTCGTCGCCACCCCGGACGAAGTCCGTGACCCAGAGCGGCTGGTCGGACTCGTCGAGCGCCACCAGGTCACCCAGCTGCTGTGTGTGCCCTCCCTCTACAGCGTCCTGCTCGACGCCGCGCACTCCCTCGGCGGCGAGCGCCTGCGCTCCCTCGACACCGTCGTCGTCGCGGGCGAGGCCCTGCCGCCAGAACTCGTCGACCGCCATTTCGCCCTACGTACCGGCCCCACCGCGCTGGTCAACGAGTACGGCCCCACCGAGGCGACCGTCTGGGCCAGCTACCAGCGCTTCGACGCCCCCGGCCCCGTCTCCATCGGCCGGCCGGTCCCCGGTGCGACGCTCCACCTCCTCGACGAGAAGCTGCGCCCGGTGCCCCCCGGCGCCGAGGGCGAGCTGTTCATCGGCGGCGCCGGGGTGTCCCGCGGCTACCACGGCCGGCCGGAGGCCACCGCCCGCGCCTTCCTCGACGATCCGTTCACGGACACGCCCGGCGCCCGGATGTACCGGACCGGCGACCGCGTCCGCTGGAACGCCGACGGCACCCTCGCCTTCCTCGGCCGCCGCGACCACCAGGTCAAGATCCGTGGCCACCGGGTGGAACTCCCCGTGACCGAGGCGCGGTTGTCCGCCCTGCCCGGCGTACGCGAGGCCGTCGTCGTCCCGGACACCGCCGGGAGCGCCCTGACCGCCTTCGTCCTCACCGCGTCCGATCCCGCGCCGTCCCCCGAGTCGCTGCGCGAGCAGCTGGCCGCCCGGCTGCCGGCCGTCATGGTCCCCGCCCGGATCGTCCGGCTCGACGCGTTCCCCCGCACCGTCAACGGCAAAGCGGACAGGTCGGCCCTGCAAACCCGGGCCGACGAATGGCAGCCCCTGCCCGGCGCCGCGCAGGCTGCCGCGCACACCCACGCCGCTGAGTCGGCGCCCCAGGGTGATCTGACCGCACAGGTCTCCGCCGCCTGGGCCGAGGTCCTCGACGCCCCGCACGTGCCGCTGGACGTCAATTTCTTCGACCTCGGCGGCCACTCCCTGGCGATGTTCAAGCTCCGCGAGGCCCTGGAACGCCATACCGGCAAGCGGCCGCCGGTGATCGCGCTGTTCAAGCACACCACCGTCGCCGCGCAGGTCGCGATGTTGCGCGACGGCGACGGTTCATCCGAAAGCGCCGGCGCCGCCGCCTCGGCCGAGCGCCGCGCCGCCGCGCGCCGCGCCCGCGCCCTGCGCGCCCGCCGGCAGGACCAGACCCAGGAGGCCGCCAAGTGACCACCGACCTCACGACCGCCCCGCACCGCACGGGCGCCGACACCGACCTGTGGCTGCAGCGCACCGCTCCCGTGACCGACCCGGTCGCCCGCCTGATCTGCTTTCCGCACGCCGGAGGATCCGCGTCCTTCTTCCACTCCTGGGGCAACCGGATCCCCGGGGTCGAGGTGTACGCCGTCCGCTACCCCGGCCGCGCCGATCGCCTCGCCGAGCCGGTGGCGACCGACCTGCGCGAGCTCGCCCGCGCCGTCGCCGACGCAGTGGCCCCCCTGGCCGACCGCCCGCTGGCCCTGTTCGGCCACAGCATGGGCGCGCCGATCGCCCTGGAGACCGCGGCCGCGCTGGAGGCCCGCGGGATCGACCCGGTTCACCTGTTCGCCTCGGGCTCCCGCAACGCCCCGTACCCGTCCGCCGAGGACTGGGCCGACCCGGACGAGGACGACGACCCCGCTGTCGTCGAACGGCTCCTCACGCTCGGCGGCACCGATCCCGAACTGGCAGCCGACCCCGAGTTCCAGGAGCTGGTCCTGCCGTACGTCCGTGCGGACGCCGCCCTGTTCCACGCCTACACTCCCGGCGCCGATGCCGGCTCGGCCCCGAGCGTGCGGTGCCCGGTCACCACCCTCACCGGGGACGCCGACACGGACGCCGACTGCCGCCCCTGGAGCGAGCTGACCACGGGCGGCGTCCGTGAACATGCCACCCAGGGCGACCACTTCTACCTGGTGGCGTCCCCTCCCCATGCCCTGATCCGGAACACCCTGGCTCCTGTGCACCGGGTCGACTGACCGGCATCACCGACGGACGCCGGCTCGATCTGCCGGGCGCGGTGCTGGTGACGGCGGGGCTCGCGACACTGGCGTACGGGATCTCGCAGACCGAGGCCGCGGGCTGGACGGCGACGGCCACGCTGGTGCCGCTGGTCGCCGGGCTCGCCCTGATCGGGCTGTTCCTCGCCGTGGAGGCGCGGACGGCGGCGCCGCTGATGCCGCTCGGACTGCTCGCGCGCCGCCCGGTGTCCTCGGCGAACGTGTCGATGTTCCTGTGCGGCTCCTCCATGTTCTGCAGGCGGTTCTTCATGACGCTGTACGCGCAGAACGTGCTCGGCTGTACGCCGCTGGAGGCCGGTCTGGCACGCCGCGGAGGATCTGGTCCAGTCGACGCTCGAACAGGTCTATGTGGCCTCGCGCAGGGTCGGCTCGGCCGACGAACCGGAGGCGTACGTACGGCGCGTGATGACACGGACCTGCAGGCCGGCGCGATCCCGCTGGAGCCGGACACCGACGGTCCCCAGCGGCTGGTGATCGGCCAGGTGGCCAAGTCGGCCCAGCAGGTCCCGTGCCGGTGGGAGGACGGCTCCGCCACCGAGGTGAGCCGTGCACCTGAGGGCGAGGTGGTCAGCACCGACGAGGAACTGATCCGCTCCGCCGGGGGTTCACCGGTGGACTGGTTCGTGTGCCTGGCACCGAAGGGGACGTCGTACGAGTCGTCGGGGGTGACCAAGTGGTGAGTGGGGAAGCACCGGGCTCCCGCCAAGCCGCCCGCCGGCCTCAGTCCGACGGTGGTTCCGGGTCGGCGGTCCGGGCGGCGACCGCCTCCAGCGCCGGGTCGATCACCGTCTCTCCGGTCAGCACTCTGCGGATCGCCCTGGCCAGCTCCTCCACCGGACCGTCCTTCACCAGGAAGCCCGCGGCGCCTGCTGCCAGGGCCCGCCGGAGATGGCCGGGCCGGCCGTAGGTCGTCAGGATCAGTACCCGGCAGTCCGGCACCTGGTCGCGAAGGTCGGCCGCGGCGTCCAGGCCGCCGCGGAGGGGCAGTTCGACGTCGAGGAGGGCCACGTCGGGGCGGTGGACGAGGGCGGCGTCCACGACGGCGTCGCCCGCACCGACCTGTGCCACGACCTCCAGGTCCGGTTCCATCCCCAGCAGCAGCGCGAGCGCCCCGTGCGCCATCCCCGGGTCCTCGGCGAGCAGCACCCTGATGGACTTGGCCGGGCGGTGATCCCGGGACATCTCGTTCACGGCCCAAGGGTAGGGCGACGGGGCGGAACCCGCGCGAGGACCTGTTCTGACATGCCGTCAGGAGCCTTCACAACTGCAGGGCGCTCGGCTATAACGAGGGCGCCGGACTGGAACGCGTTCTAGGCCCTGTGGTCACATTCCCGTCGTCCGCCCAGCGTTCCGGATCCGCCCATGCGCGACCTCGGTGCGGCCGACGGTGCGGACGACCGCGCCGAGGTCTCAGACCCTCAGGAGCCCCATGCCCATCGACGCAGCGAAGGCCGTAGCCGCCGAACCCCGGTCCGGTGAGATCTCCTGGACCGCCAAGGACGTACAGCTCTACCACCTCGGCATCGGCGCAGGCCTCCCGGCCACCGACCCCGACGAGCTGCGCTACACCCTGGAGTCCCGGCTGCATGTGCTGCCCAGCTTCGCCACCGTCGCAGGATCCGGCGCACCCGGAGTGATCAGCGGACTGTCCATGCCCGGCGTCGAGGTCGAGCTGGCCCGCGTGCTGCACGGCGGACAGAGCCTGGAGATCCACCGCCCGCTGCCCGTCGAGGGCACCGCGACGACCACCTCGCGCATCGCCGCCGTGTACGACAAGGGCAAGGCCGCCGTCCTCGTCCTGCGCACCGAAGTCGCCGACGCCGAAGGGCCGTTGTGGACCAACGACTCGCAGATCTTCGTCAAGGGCGAAGGGGGCTGGGGCGGCGACCGGGGCCCCTCCGCCCGCCCGGAGCCGCCCACCGGTGAGCCCGACAAGACCGTCGAACGGCCGATCCGCGAGGACCAGGCGCTGCTCTACCGTCTCTCCGGCGACTGGAACCCCCTGCACGCCGACCCCGAGTTCGCCGCCAAGGCCGGATTCGAGCGGCCCATCCTGCACGGCCTGTGCACCTACGGCATCACCCTCAAGGCGGTCGTCGACACCCTGCTGGGCGGCGAGGTGGGCCGGGTGCGGTCGTACGCCACACGGTTCGCCGGGGTCGTGTACCCGGGGGAGACCCTGCGCATCCGTATGTGGGACCGGGGTGACGCCGTCCGGGTCGCCGTCACCGTCGTCGAACGGGACGACGCGCCCGCCCTCACCGACACCGTCGTCCACCACGCTTGAGTCCATCGAGGGGAGCCGCACCATGCGCGCAGCCGTACTGCACGAGACCGGCCAGGACAAACTGGAGGTCCTCGACGATGTCGAGGCGGTGGGTTTCGGTCCCGGCCGGGTGAGGATCCGGGTGCGGGCGACCGGCCTGTGCCACTCGGACCTGTCCGCGATGAACGGCGTCCTGCCCCAGCCGGCGCCCTTCGTGCCCGGCCATGAGGGCGCGGGGGAGATCCTCGAAGTCGGCGAAGGCGTCAGCAACCTGAAGCCCGGCGACCGGGTCGTGGTCTGCTGGCTGCCCGCCTGCGGCGCCTGCCCCGCCTGCAAGCGCGGCCAGACCGAGCTGTGCCTGGCCGGTTTCATGAACGCCGGCACCCCCAACTTCAAGCGCCCCGGCGGCGATGTCTTCGGCTTCGCCGGCACCGGCACCTTCGCCGAGGAGGTCGTCGTCGACGCCGGCTGCGCGGTGCCGATCCCGGAGGACGTGCCCTTCGACATAGCCGCCCTCATCGGCTGCGGGGTGACGACGGGCCTCGGCGCCGCGATCAACACCGCCGACATGGAAGCCGGTTCCTCGGTCGCCGTCATCGGCTGCGGCGGCGTCGGCATCTCCGCGATCCAGGGCGCCCGCCTCAAGGGCGCCGCCGAGATCGTCGCCGTCGACCCCGTGCTCAGCCGTCGCGAGGCCGCGCTCACCTTCGGCGCCACGAAGGCCGTCTCGCCCGACGAACTGCCGGGCGCCAAGCAGGAGATCACCGGCGGCGAGGGCTTCGACTACGTCTTCGAGGTCGTCGGCAAGTCCGCCACCGCCCGCACCGCCTACGAGAACACCCGGCGCGGCGGCACCCTGGTGATCGTCGGCGCGGGCGCCATGGACGACTTCCTCCAGCTCAACATGTTCGAGCTGTTCTTCGACGAGAAGCGGATCCTGCCGTCCCTGTACGGCGGCGGCGACGTGCTGCGCTCCTACGAGCGGACCATCGACCTGTGGCGGGCCGGCCGCATCGACCTGGCCGGGCTGATCACCCACCGGGTGCCCCTGGCCGAGATCAACGAGGCCCTCGACCAGATGCGTACGGGCAGCGCGCTGCGTACGTGCATCGAGCTGTGATGACCACGCCGCTGGCGGGGTTGACCGCGATCGTCACCGGCGCCGGCAGGGGCCTCGGCCGCGCCGAGGCGCTGGAGCTCGCCCGGCTCGGCGCGGCCGTCGTCGTCAACGACTACGGACAGCCCGGCCGGGACGGCTCCGGCGAGTCCTCCGCCGGGCCCGCGGAGGACACAGCCGCCGAGATCCGCGCCGCGGGCGGACACGCCCTCGCGCACACCGGAGATGTCGCCGACTTCCAACAGGCCGCCAGACTCGTCCAGTTGGCGATCGAGGAGTTCGGCAAGCTGGACATCCTCGTCAACAACGCGGGGATCCTGCGCGACCGTATGGTCTTCTCCATGTCCGAGGAGGAGTGGGACTCGGTGATCCGCGTCCACCTCAAGGGCCACTTCAACACCACCCGGTTCGCGTCCGCGCACTGGCGCGAGCGGTCCAAGGCGGCGGGAGGGCCGGTGTACGGGCGGATCGTGAACACCTCCTCGGAGGCGTTCCTCGCCGGATCCGCCGGACAGCCCAACTACGCGGCCGCCAAGGGCGGAATCGTCGGCCTGACCACCTCCACGGCCCTCGCCCTCGCCAAGTACGGGGTGACGGCCAACGCCATCTGCCCGCGGGCGCGGACCCGGATGACGGAGGACGTGTTCCAACCGCCGGGTGCCGAGGGCCTCGACCCGCTCGCCCCCGAGCATGTCGCTCCGCTCGTCGGCTACTTGGCCTCACCCGCCGCCGCCCGGATCAACGGCCAGCTCCTCGTCGTGCACGGCGGCATGGTCGCGGTCGTCGAACGGCCCCGGGTGCGGGCGCAGTTCGACAGCAAGCAGGACACCTTCAGCTACGACGAGCTGGACGCCGTACTCACGGAGCACTACGCGGACCGGCCACCGGGGGAGACGTTCGCGGCGGCGGAGGTGCTGGGGCTGAAACGGGCGTAGACGGCGTGGACGCGGACACAGAGCGACCCCCGCACCTCTCACGAAGTGCGGGGGCCGTTCAGGCCGCCGTCTCGGTCTGCTCCACCGGCTTGCGGTGGCGGCCGCGCGGGGCCGCCTCACCGTCGTGGGACGAGACCGGACCGCGGTGCCTGCCGTGACCGGCGTTTTCATGGGCCTCAGCGGGCTGCTGGGTCATAGTGGCGTCGCTCATCGGAAGAAATTCACCCCGTCAACATGATCTTTCAGACAGCCGGGCGAGTCTAACCGTCACACCTCGGGCCGAATCCAGCCGCACACGCCGACCGCCACTACTTCGTTACAAGGCGTCCCAATGGCGCCTGTTGCAAGGGCACGGGGCGTGCCGCGACGGGCTCCGGGGGATCCGTGTCCGCCGGCTCCTCGGCGCCCGGCGCACCAGCCGCCGACGACGCCGCACCGTCCCGGACCGGATCCCCCGAAGCGTCCTCCCCCTCCCCAGCGGGAGTCATGGGTGCCAGTCGGTCCACCCCACAGGGCACCTCGCCGGTGGCATACGGCAGCTGCAGCTCCCCCTCCCGCGTCCACAGCCCCGCCCCCGCCAACCACCCCTCGGGCGCCGGAAGATGACGCATCTGCCTCTCGGCGGGCCGCCACACGCCGAGCCAGCTGCCGAGCGGGCCGTGCACCCGCAGCGCCACCCCGCAGCTCTCCGGCATCAGCACCTGCCCCGGCTGGATCGCGAACGGCGTCACCGTGCAGTCGGGCACCCGCAGACACTCCGGGAACCGCACCGGCAGGGTGCTGCCCAGTACTCCCCACCCCAGCCGCGGCCGCTGCCCCGGCTCCGGCGCGTCCGAGCCGATCAGCAGCAGTCCGCTGTCCGGGTCCGCGAGCAGCAGCCGGTCGTCGCTGTCCGCCGCGATCTGGAGCAGCGGGGACACCTCACCGGCGCGCTCCAGGTCGACCACGACGGCCTTGGTCCGCCCGCCGACCTCCCGGTCCAGCACCAGCATCCGCCCGGTGCGGTCCAGCCACACCCCGCCCGAGCAGCGCCCGGGGATCTCGGCGACATGCTCGGGCCCGAAGGCACCGCCCGCCACCAGCCACACCGTGCTGGTGTGCCGGCCGACAGCGAGGGCGTACGCCTTGCGCCCGCACGGCGCCGGGGGCAGCAACCGCAGCCGGGAGCCGGGCTCGGGGCACTCCACCGCGCCGATCAGCAGCTCCCCCGTGCCGGGCCCGGTCGGATAGAGCAGCGTGAAGACATGCCGTCCGTCGGTGGGCCGCCGGATCAGGACACGTCCGTCGCTCATCGGCTGCACCTCGGTGCCGGGCTCCTCCGGCTGGTTGCCGGGCAGCGGCACCGCGTACGGCTCGGGTCCGTCCAGCGTCCAGCGCTCCGGGAACCAGCAGTCGCCGTCCAGTGCGAGGCGGGCGGCGTAGGCTCCGTCCGCGGTGATCGCGCACCCCGCCCGCGGCGCCTCGGACTCAGAAGCGGCGGGTTCGATGGCACAGGCCGTCATCGTCTGGTCACCTCCGGCGACGAAGCTAGTTTTCGTACGCACAGACGTGGGACCGGCAGGCTTCCGCTTCACACATAAGGGTGTTCAAGGAACGATTCGCCTGAGGAAACGGGGACGGATGTGCTGAGCGGGGGCCGTGACGCCCGGCGGGCCCCGCGAAGGCCCTGCGACGGTTCTCGGCGAAGACCCGGCGACGGTTCTGCGGCGCAGAACAGCCAGGTAGCCTTTTCCCCGTGCCCCCTCTGTCTGAAGTCATCGCCGCGCTGGAGAACCTGTGGCCCGCCGAGCGGGCCGAGGCCTGGGACGCGGTCGGCACCGTGGTGGGCGACCCCGGCCAGGAGGTCACCCGGGTCCTGTTCGCGGTCGACCCGGTCCAGGAGATCGTCGACGAGGCGGTGAAGCTGGACGCCGACCTGCTGGTCACCCACCACCCGCTCTACCTTCGCGGTACGACGACGGTGGCGGCCTCGCACTTCAAGGGCCGGGTCGTGCACACCCTGATCAAGAACGACATCGCGCTGCACGTGGCGCACACCAACGCGGACACGGCGGACCCGGGTGTGAGCGATGCGCTGGCCGGCGCCCTGGACCTCCGTGTTGTAGGGCCGCTGGTGCCCGACCCGACCGACCCGTCCGGACGCCGCGGCCTCGGTCGTATCTGCGAACTGGACCACCCGGTGACCGTCCGCGAGCTTGCGGAGAGGGCCGCCGCGCGGCTGCCCGCCACCGCGCAGGGCATCCGGGTCGCCGGCGCCCCGGGCGCCACCGTCCGTACCATCGCCGTGAGCGGCGGCTCGGGCGACAGCCTCTTCGACGCCGTACGAGCGGCGGGCGTCGACGCCTTCCTGACCGCGGACCTGCGCCACCACCCGGCGTCCGAGGCCGTGTCCCACACCCCTCTCGCGCTGCTCGACGCGGCGCACTGGGCCACCGAGTGGCCCTGGTGCGAGCTGGCCGCCGCCCAGCTCGACGAGATCTCCGACCGCCACGGCTGGGACCTTCGCGTCCATGTCTCGAAGACGGTCACCGACCCCTGGACCAGCCACTCCCCTTCACCTGGAGCCCCCAACTGAACGCCGCGCCCGCCGACCAGATCCGCCTTCTCGAAGTCCAGGCCCTCGACGTCCGCCTCCAGCAGCTCGCGCACAAGCGCCGGTCGCTGCCCGAGCACGCCGAGATCGAGTCGCTGACCAAGGACCTCACGCAGCTGCGCGACCTGCTGGTGGCCGCGCAGACCGAGGAGAGCGACACCGCCCGCGAGCAGACCAAGGCCGAGCAGGACGTCGACCAGGTCCGCCAGCGCGCCGTCCGTGACCAGCAGCGCCTGGACTCCGGCGCGATCACCTCCCCGAAGGACCTGGAGAACCTCCAGCGCGAGATCGCCTCCCTCGCCAAGCGCCAGGGTGACCTGGAGGACGTCGTCCTGGAGGTCATGGAGCGCCGCGAGTCCGCGCAGGAGCGGGCCGCCGAACTGACCGAGCGCGTCGGCTCCGTACAGGGCAAGATCGACGACGCGACCGCCCGCCGCGACGCCGCGTTCGAGTCCCTGGACGGCGAGGCGGCCACCGTGACGAAGGAGCGAGAGGTCATCGCGGGCGCGATCCCCGCCGACCTCCTCAAGCTCTACGAGAAGCTGCGCGAGCAGCAGGGCGGCATCGGCGCGGCCAAGCTCTACCAGCGCACCTGCCAGGGCTGCCGCCAGGAGCTGTCGATCACCGACATCAACGACATCCGCGCCGCGGCTCCCGACACGGTGGTGCGCTGCGAGAACTGCCGCCGCATTCTGGTGCGTACGGCGGAGTCGGGTCTGTAAATCGGGTCCGTAAGGAGCTTGGGGCGTGCGGGAGTTCATCGTCGAGGCGGACGGCGGGTCACGGGGCAACCCGGGGCCCGCGGGCTACGGAGCGGTGGTCTTTGACGCTGCTACGGGTGAGACGCTGGCGGAGCGGTCCGAGTACCTCGGCGTGGTCACGAACAACGTCGCCGAGTACCGGGGCCTGCTGGCCGGCCTGCGAGCCGCCTTCGACCTGGACCCGACCGCGACCGTGCATGTTCGCATGGACTCCAAGCTCGTCGTGGAGCAGATGTCGGGGCGCTGGAAGATCAAACATCCCGACATGAAGCCGCTGGCCATGGAGGCGTCACGGGTGTTTCCACCGGAGCGGGTGACGTACGAGTGGATTCCCCGGGAGCAGAACAAGAGGGCGGATCGGTTGGCCAACGCGGCTATGGACTTGGGGACTTCAGCCCCGGTGCCCTCCGCTTCCGCCGTGAAGGCGGAGGCCGATGTCCGCGCCGCGAAGACCGTCGCCGCCCCCGGCTGGGCTCCCGCCGACATGGGCGCGCCCGCGACCTTCGTTCTGCTGCGCCACGGCGAAACCGCGCTGACTCCGCAGAAGCGGTTCTCGGGGAGCGGCGGCAGCGACCCCGTGCTCTCCGACATCGGCCGGGACCAGGCCGAGCGGGTAGGAGCAGCGCTGGCCCGGCGCGGGACCATCCAGGCCATCGTGGCGTCGCCCCTCGCCCGTACCCGGGAGACGGCGGCGGCCGTGGCCAGGCGCCTCGGCCTTGAGGTGACCCTCGACGAAGGCCTGCGCGAGACCGACTTCGGCGCCTGGGAGGGCCTCACCTTCGGCGAGGTCCGCGAACGCTACCCCGACGACCTCAACGCCTGGCTCGCCGACCCCGAGGCCCGCCCCACCGGCGACGGCGAGAGCTTCACCGAGACCGCCACCCGTATCGCCGCCACCCGCGACAAGCTGATCGCCGCCCACGCGGGCCGCACGGTCCTCCTGGTCAGCCACGTCACCCCGATCAAGACCCTCATACGGCTCGCCCTCGGCGCCCCGCCCGAGTCCCTGTTCCGCATGGAACTCTCGGCGGCCTCCCTGTCGGCGGTGGCGTACTACGCCGACGGCAACGCGAGCGTACGGCTCTTCAACGACACGTCCCACCTGCGCTGAGCCCCGCCGCGGCCCGGGCCAGCGCCTCGATCCGCGCCCAGTCCCGAGCGGCGACCGCATCCGCGGGAAGCATCCAACTCCCGCCCACGCACCCCACGTTGGGCAGCGCCAGATACTCCGCCGCGGAGTCGGCCCCGATCCCCCCGGTAGGACAGAACCGCGCCTGCGGCAAGGGCCCGGACAGCGACTTCAGATACGCGGTCCCGCCGGCGGCCTGCGCCGGAAAGAACTTCATCTCCCGCACCCCGCGCTGCAACAGCGCGACGACCTCGGATGTGGTCGACACCCCCGGCAGGAACGGCACCCCGGACGCCCGCATGGCCTCCAGCAGTACGTCGGTCCAGCCCGGACTGACGAGAAACCGCGCCCCGGCGCCGACCGCCTCGGTCACCTGCTCCGGGGTGATGACGGTTCCCGCACCGACGACGGCGTCCGGCACCTCGTCCGCTATTGCCCGGATCGCGTGCAGCGCCCCCGGCGTCCGCAGGGTCACCTCGATCGCGGGCAGCCCCCCGGCGACGAGCGCCCGGGCGAGCGGCACGGCGTCGGCCGGATCCTCGATGACGACGACAGGGAGGACGGGGGCGAGGTCCAGCACGGAGGTCATGCGGACATCCTGCCGTCGCCATGCACAGTGCGCAAAGGTCATTGCGCAACGTGCAATGAAGCTCAGTGGATCTCGTCCACCAGCACATCCAGCGACCAGGCTGTCCCCGCCTTGTTCGGTGCGGTGGCCTCCACCTCGTACCCGAGGTCCCGCAGCGCCTCCACCAGCTCGGCAGGCCCGGCCGGCCGGGTACCGGCCGTCAGCAGACTCCGTACGATCCGCCCCTTCGTCGCCTTGTTGAAGTGGCTGACGACCTTCCGGGTCGGGGCGTGCAGCACCCGCACGCTGGCCGTCCGCCCGGCGATCTCGCCCTTGGGCTTCCAGGCAGCCGCGTAGGCGGCAGACCGCAGGTCGAGCACGAGCCCGTCCCCGGCGGCTTCGGGAAGGGCTGCCGCCATAGCCGTACGCCAATGCGAGCTCAGCGCCCCGAGCCCCGGCAGCTTCACGCCCATAGAGCACCGGTAGGAGGGGATCTTGTCGGTGACCCGTACGGCACCCCACAGCCCGGAGAACACGAGCAGCGACCGCGCGGCTCGCCTCTTCGCGGCGGCGTCGAGGGTAGCGAGGTCGAGGGCGTCGTAGAGGACACCGGTGTAGATCTCGCCGGCGGGCCGCGCACCGGCGTTCTTCAGATCAGCGTTCTTCGTGACCTCGCCGCTCAGCCCTTCGCTCAGCCCGAGGACTTCGCGCGCTTTCTCCTCATCCCCCGCACACAGCTCGACCAGTTCGTCGAGGACGGCCGCACGGGCCTCGGCGAGCCCCGGCAGCGACAACGACTCCAGCTTCAGCGGGGCGCCACGGCCGGAGGACGCCTTGCCTTCGGACGGCGGCAGCAGGACAAGCACGGGTGGATCTCCTTCTGTAGAGCTCGGCCACAGCGTACGGCGTGCCACCCGGCGGCCCCCGCCCTACGCTCGCTGTATGCCCCGCCGCCACATCCGCGTGACCGGCGCCCCCGAAGCCCCCCTCCGGGCCGCGCTCGCAGAGTTGCGCACCGAACTGGACGTATCCGAGACCTTCCCGCCCGAGGTCCTGGCCGAGGCCGAGAGGGTGGCCCGCGACCCCGCGCTACCGGTGGAGGACGCCACGGACGTCCCCCTGGTCACCATCGACCCACCCACCTCGACGGACCTCGACCAGGCGATGCACCTGTCCCGTCAGGGCACGGGCTACCGCGTCCGGTATGCCATCGCAGACGTGGCTGCCTTCGTCGTAGCGGGATCGTCGCTGGACCGCGAGACCCACCGCCGCGTGACGACCCTCTACTTCCCGGACACCCGCATCCCGCTGCATCCGGCGCTGCTCAGCGAGGGCGCGGCGAGCCTGCTGCCGGGCCAGACCCGCCCGGCGGTGTTGTGGACGATCGACCTGGACGCGGAGGGCCGCCCGCTGGCAGTGGACGTCCGCCGGGCGCTGGTCCGCAGCCGGGCGAAGCTCGACTACGCGGGCGTACAGAAGGAGATCGACGACGGGACGGCGGAGGAGCCGCTGGCGCTGCTGGCCGAGATCGGCCGATTGCGGGAGGGCCTGGAGGTCGACAGGGGAGGCATCTCCCTGAACGTCCCCGAGCAGGAGATCGTAGAGCGCAACGGCGGCTACGAGCTGACGTACCGCGCCCCGCTCCCCGCCGAAGGCTGGAACGCGCAGGTCTCGCTGCTGACGGGGATGGCAGCGGCGGATCTGATGCTCTCGTCCGGCACGGGGGTGCTTCGCACGCTCCCGGCGGCCCCCGACGGAGCGGTAGGCCGCCTCCGCCGTACCGCCCACGCCCTGCACATCGACTGGCCGCACCACGTCTCGTACGCGGAGCTGGTCCGCACCCTGGATCCCCGGGTCCCGCACCACGCGGCGTTCCTGCAGGAGTGCACGACACTGCTGCGGGGCGCCGGCTACACGGTGTTCAAGGACGGCAAGCTGCCGGACATCGCGACCCACTCGGCGGTGGCGGCGCCGTACGCCCACTGCACGGCACCGTTGCGCCGCCTGGCAGACCGCTTCGCGTCCGAACTGTGCCTGGCGGCGGTGGAGGGCGGCCCACCACCGGAGTGGGTCCTGTCGGCCTTGAACGCGTTGCCCGACGAGATGGCGACCGGCTCCCGCCGTGCCGGGACGGTGGAGCGGGCCTGCGTGGACATCGTCGAGGCGGCGCTGCTGAAGGACAGGGTGGGGGAGGTCTTCGACGCGTACGTGGTGGATGTGGACGAGCGGAGGCCGGGGGTCGGGACGGTGCAGTTGGAGACGCCGGCGGTGATAGGGCGCATCGAGAGCGGCGACGGGGCGTTGCCGCTGGGGGAGCGACTGCGCGTACGCCTCACGCAGGCGGATCCGGTGGCTGCGAAGGTGCGTTTCGCTCCCGCGTGACGATCTGGACGGTCCGCCGGATGGCTTCGGCTTGAGCCGGGGCGAAGTCGGCGTAGAGGGCGCGGAGGAAGCTGTTGTCGTGGTCGAGGGGAGCGGCGGGCATGAGTTCGCCCGGGAGGCAGTCGACGAGGGCACGAGCGGCCTCGTCGACACGGGGATCGTCGGGTTCGGCGTCGGCGAGGTCGTCGAGGAGGGCGTAGGCGGCACGGGCCCGCTCGACACCACCGGGGTCTTCCATGGCGGCACTCATGATCCCCGACAGCCGCTCGCGCTCCTCCGGACCGGCGGTGGTTTCGATGAGCGCGAGGATCTCCCGGTCCTTGGCGGCCATGGGGGAGTCGGAGAGATGGGCGGTACGCCGGAAGAGGGAAGCAAGCTCGGGCGAGACAGGCCCCTCGACGGAGATCCCACCCTCGGATTCCAGCAGCGCCCGCAACCGAGCCCGCCGCTCGCGAAGGGCGGCCTCCTGCCGGGCAAGATCCTCATCGAGCTCGCTCAACACCTCGGCGAGATCCTTCCCGACGTCATCGGCAAGCACATCCCGCACCTCGGCCAGCCCGAGCCCCAACTCGGTGAGCCGCCGAATCCGCGCGAGCACGACGGCGTGGCGCAGCGTGTAGTCCCGATACCCATTGGGGAGCCGCTCCGGCTCCGGGAGCAGCCCGAGGTGGTGGTAGTGCCGGACCGTGCGGGTGGTGACACCTACGGCGTCGGCGAGCTCTCCGATGCGCATGGGAACAGTAGAGACCTTGACGTGGCGGGAGGGTCAAGCACGCCGAGTCCTGACGGTGCCTGTGCTGGTGTGCCACGATCGAGGGAACGGTTCCCGATCTCACGTACAGGTGATCAGCCGATGTCCGAGTCTGGCGAGCGACCGAAGGAGGGGCGTGACATGACTGCCATGGCCCATGAGCCGCTCACGCAGGAACAGGTCCTGCTGGAGGGCTTTCTCGCCCTGGACACCCCGGAGGGATTCCGGGCGGAGCTGATCGAGGGGGAGATCGTAGTGACACCGCCGCCGGACGGGGATCACGAGAAGTACATCAGCCGGATTGTGAGGCAAGTGATCAAGCTGTCCCGGACCGAGATGGATTTCTCCGGGAACAAGGGGCTGAGGCTGAAAAGCGGGGAAGGGTGCCCGAAAAACCACGTGATCCCTGACGTCACCTTCGCTCGCATCGACGTAGACGCCTTTGGAGGCGCCGGTTCCTGGATGCCCTGCGATGGCGTTGCCATGGTTTTGGAGGTGACGTCCGCCAAGCCAAGGGCCGACAGGGAAGCCAAGCGCCGCTGCTACGCCCGAGGCGGCATCTCCCTCTACTTGCTTGTCGACCGTGACTCGTCCTCGATCACGCTCTTCAGTGACCCGGAGAAGGACGACTACCGGGAGCACTGCACCCGCCCGTTCGGCAAACCCCTCACGCTCCCCGCCCCCTTCGCCTTCGACCTGGAGACGACGGATCTCCTCTGAACGCCTAGTAGCATGGTCGACACGGCAGACGAGCCGGGCGGGCGGCCGCGTGGAGGTTCTTGGATCTCCCCGAGGAACGTCCGGGCTCCACAGGGCAGGGTGGTGGCTAACGGCCACCCGGGGTGACCCGCGGGACAGTGCCACAGAAAGCAGACCGCCGGGGACCGCAAGGCCCTCGGTAAGGGTGAAACGGTGGTGTAAGAGACCACCAGTGCCCAGGGTGACCTGGGCAGCTAGGTAAACCCCACCCGGAGCAAGGTCAAGAGGGAGCACCCCGGTGCTCCTGCGCGGACGTTCGAGGGCTGCCCGCCCGAGTCCGCGGGTAGACCGCACGAGGCCGGCGGCAACGCCGGCCCTAGATGGATGGCCGTCGCTCCGAGGTCCGCGAGGATCCGGAGTACAGAACCCGGCGTACAGCCTGACTCGTCTGCCGCTCCACATTTCCGCAGGTCAGATGCCATGTTTGCCAGCTGAACAAACCCTCGGGGTCGAATCCGGGGCGAATCCAACCGCAGGTATCGTCGTTTCTGTCTGTTGCCCATGCGGCATACCCTGACATTCAGGGTGTCAAATGCGGTCCTAGGTCGCTCTGCAGCAGACATCTCGGATTCTGATGCGCTCGGAAGTACATGTACGAGGTGTCCTCTTGTCGACCTGCTCTGGCTGAACTTGAGCACCGATGGTGCGTCCTCCGGTGAGCCGTGCCTGGGCCGGGAAGAGTGGCATTGCTCGCGGCATATCGAGACAGCCTTCGATGGCGCCCTCCCGGGTGGCGCGGGACGCGCCGGACTGAACCCCCCGTGCGGCGGTGAAGGCTGCCGTGAAGGGGTGTGTGGGCTTGTGCGCGGCGCGGGCTTGGTGCGGTGGTGGTCAGGTTCTCCTGCGTGACCGCCGCGATTTGCTGTCGGCGTACACCTGAACGCGGCCCTGACAAGATTTTCCGGGAAGCTGGGGTGTGCCGCCATGCACCGGTGACGCTCCATCACGGGGAGCGTCGCCGGGGCAAGGCCATGAGGATGACGCGGTGGCGGATCGGCGGAACCCCGCGTGGTCGGCCATGATCCGTTTCTGGAGCTTCAGATTTCTGTGATGCGGCCTTCGTCGGCGCCAGAGTTGAACGGGGTGGTGATGCCCTGCACGACTGGGGGCTGGTCCTCGCGGATGGCGTTGGCCAGGCTGGCCAGTGCGGGAAGACGGGATGTGACGAGTTGGTGGAGCCAGTCCGGTAGCGAGGTGGCATCGCGGGCGTCGAGCATGGCGGCGAACTGACGCGCCAGGTCATGGATTCGGTGCAGGTCCGGGCAGTGCTCGAACAGCCGCCGGAGTGCGTCGGCTGCGTGCAAGCTGGGGCGGGATGGCGCGGTGGTGATCCACCGGGCGACTTCACGGGGCGAAGGTGGCCCTTCGCGTGGGTGTCGATCTGCTCCTGCCGAGAACCACTGGTTCCTGGCGAATGCGGCGCCCGGTCACGCAGCCCGCGACTTGATCGTGGACGACACGCGCGTCATGCTGTGTGCGTGTCACTGGTTCGGTCGGCAGGTCTGCAGAAGTTCCGGCAGTGCGTCGAGGAGCTGGGTGGAGACGCGGAGGCGTATGCCCGGCGGGCGGGGCTGCCGGTCGAGGCGCTGGACAGCGATGAACTGCTCGTGCAGGACCACGCCCTGGCCCTGGTGCTGGAGCATGCCGCGGCCGACCTGGGCTGCCCGGACCTGGGGCTACGCGTGGGCGAGGCGCAGGACTTCCGGATGCTGGGCCCGCTGTCGGTGGCGATCCAGCACTCCCCCTCGGTCGCCGACGCGCTGGAGTGCACCTCCCGCTATCTGTTCGTGCACGCCCGCGATCTCAGTGTCTCGCTGGTCGACGACCCGGACGGCGCCCGCGGAGTCGTGGGGCTCAGGTATGCCTTCGACACGGGCGTGCGACCGCTGCCGCAGGCCACGGACATGACTGTGATGTTCGTGCACCGCGCGGTGATATTCCTGGTGGGCGGGCCTTACGGTCTGCGGTCGGTCGACCTGCCCCACCAGCCCGTGGCGCCGCGATCGCGCTACGAGGAAGGCTTCGGCGCCCGGGTCCGCTTCGGCCGCGATCACGCGCTGCTGAGGGTCCCGTCGAGCCTGCTCTCGCGGCCGCTCGAAGGGGTCGACGAGACGTTGCGCCGCCTGGCGATGGCCTTCCTGGACCGCCACTCCCTTGAGGCCGGGCCGGTGATGACGGCGAGAGTGCGCGCGGTGCTCGACCGGTCCCTGGGGACCGGATCCACCGAACTCGTCGATGTGGCCCGGGTGCTGGCCGTGCACCCGCGGACGCTGCAGCGGCAGCTCGCCGCGGAAGGGCAGTCGTACGCCTCCCTCCTCGACGGTGTCCGGCGGGCCCGGGCGCGGCTCTACCTCACGACGACGGACATGCCGCTCGCCCAGATCAGCCACCTCGTCGGGTTCTCCGAGCAGGCGGTGCTCACCCGGTGTGCCCGGCGGTGGTGGGGCCGGACGCCGAGCGTCCTGCGCCGCGAGGCGCGGGCGGGGCGCTGAGCCTTCAGAGGGACGGGGCGGGAAGGGTGAGCACGGCGATGTCGTCCTCGTGCAGGCTGCCGGCCACGACGGTGCCCTGGTGTTCGGCCACGCTGGTCACGAAGCCGTACGAGCCTCCCCCACTCTCGGCTTCGCTCGAGCGGGAGGTGCCCCCACCGGTGCGGAGGTCGTGGACGAGGCGGCCGTCGAGGTCGAAGGCCATCACCCAGGCGACCGGGGTGGGCTTGGGGCGTACGGCCTCCGGCAGGTTCCACAGCAGGAGGCGCAGGAACCCCGGCAGCGGCAGCAGCTTGTCCAGCAGGGTGTTGCGGGGCGCGGCGACGGACACCCACACGAGGCCGTCGCTGCCCAGGCTCATGTTGTCGGGCAGTCCCGGGAGGTTCTCGACGAAGGGTTCGACGGTGCCGGCCTTCGGGCCGGTGAGCCAGTACCTGCTCACCCGGTACCCGGCGGTCTCGGCCACCAGCAGGTGCGAGGCGTCCGGGGCGAGGACCAGGCCGTTGGCGAACTTCAGGTCGCCGCGCAGGACGGTGACGTTGCCGTCGGGGTCGCGGCGGACGAGCAGGCCGGTGCAGGAGTGCTCGATGATGTCGCCCAGGTAGTGCTCCAGGTTCCAGCGGCGGGTGGAGACCGTGAACCAGATGGTGCCGTCCGGGCCTTCGACGACGTTGCTGGCGAAGGTGAGCGGCCGGCCCGCGACCGTGTCGACGAGGACCTGCACCGATCCGTCGGCGGACAGGCGCAGCAGTCCGCGGTCGTGGTCGCAGACCAGGACACTGCCGTCGGCGGCCGGTTCGAGCCCCAGCGGCCGGCCTCCGGTGCGGCCCACGACCGTCCGGGCGCCGGTGGCGAGGTCGAGGCGTACGACGCTGCCGTCCCCGAGACCGGCGAGCAGACGACCCTGCCCGTCGAAGATCACGTCCTCCGGGCCGTGGTCCCCGGTCGCGACCCGGCGGGCGACGGTGAAGCGTGCCGTGACGCGGGTGCGGCCAGCATCCGCCGGGGCCGGGGGTGGCGTCCAGCGACGGGGCGAGATCAGACGGCGGTTCAGGCTCATGGACGGCTCCCCACCTGGGCGTCGGCGGCCTCGGCCGGCATCCGTGCGGCCGCGGCGATGATGCGCCGGCAGCGCAGCTCCAGCAGGACGACCGCGACGCCGAAGAAACGGAACTGCTTGTTCGTGGTCTGCCGGCTCAGGTACCGCTGGTAGACCTGCTGGGCGATGACGGCGACGCGGAAGAGGCCGAAGACCTGGTACCAGGCCCATTCGCGGCGGGTCACGCGGGCGCCGGTGCGTGCGCAGTAGTGGGCCACGACCTCCTCGCGGGTCATCATGCCGGGCAGGTGGGTGGGCTGGCGGCGGAAGGCCTGCATGTGCGGGCCGTCCTCGGCCTGTATCCAGTACCCGAGGCCGCTGGCGAGGTCCATGAGGGGGTCGCCGACGGTGGCGAGTTCCCAGTCGAGCAGACCGACGGGCCGTGTGGGGTCCTCGGGGTCGAGTACGACGTTGTCGAACCGGAAGTCGTTGTGGACCAGGGTGTGCGGGCGGTCGGCGGGCTGGTGGTCGGCCAGCCACCGCATCACCCGTTCGAAGGAGCCGACGTTCCAGGTGCGGGCCCTGCGGTAGCGCTCCGACCAGCCCTCGACCTGGCGGCGGACGTACCCGTCGCCCTTGCCGAGGTCGGCGAGTCCGGTGGCGGCGAGGTCGACGCGGTGCAGGTCCACGAGCAGGTCGATGACGTTGCGGCACAGGGCTGCGGCGCCTTCGCGGTCGAGCACCACACCGCGCGGCAGGTCCTTGCGCGGGATCGGACCTGCCAGCCGTTCCATGACGTAGAACGGGGTGCCGATCACCGACGGGTCCTCGCACAGTGCGACCGTGCGCGGCACGTACGGCAGGAACCATCCGAGCTGGGTCTGGATGCGGTGCTCGCGGCCCATGTCGTGGGCGCCCTTGTGGTGGCTGCCCTTGGGGGGCCGGCGCAGGATGAGGTCGCCGTCCGGGTAGGCCAGCAGGTACGTCAGGTTGGACACGCCTCCGGAGAACTGCCGTACCTCGGGAAGCGCGGACAGGTCGATGCCGGTGCGGTCCGGCGTGGCGTTCCCGGCGAGCCAGGCCGCCACGGTGGCGACGTCGAAGGCGTCTTCGTCGCGGACCGCACGGGTTCCGGAGATGCGATCCGAGGATGTCGGCCCGGCCATGCTGCTGTCGCTTTTCGTCACGTGAGCCTCCGTACGACGCTCAGGGGCAGGATCTTCAGGGCGATCCCGAGCGGCGCCCACGGCCACGCCGGGACGTAGGCCCTGACCCGGCGTTTTTCGATGGCCTCGACCATCGCGCGCACCCCGGGCTCGGTGTCGACCATGAACCGGGTCCTGTTCTCGACGTGGGCGTTCATCTCCGAGCGGATGTAGCCGGGATGGATGACCGAGACGTCGAGGCCCCGGATCCGCTCGGAGCGCAGGCCCTCGGCGAGGGAGGCGAGGCCGGCCTTGGTCGCCGCGTAGGTGGTCATGGACTTGCGCATGCCGCGCAGGGCGGACATGGACGAGATGAGCACGAGATGGCCACGGCCCTGGCGGCGGAAGATCTCCAGGGCGGCTTCCGCCTGGGCCAGCGCCCCGACGAAGTTCGTCATGGCCGTCGCCAGATTGGCGCTGGCCCACCCCGTCCCGAGGGGAGCCCCCTTGCCGATGCCGGCGTTGACGACGACCCGGTCGATCGTCCCGAAGGACTGGGCGAACGCGTGGAACACGGCCGCGACCGCGTCGCCGTCGGTGACGTCCAGGGCCGCGGTCTCCACCCTTCCGCCGGTCGCCGTGCGGATCTCCGTGGCGAGCGCGTCGAGCCGGTCGGTGCGCCGCGCACACAGGGCGAGGTCGTAGCCCAGTGCGGCGAACTGACGGGCCATCTCCTCTCCCAGACCCGAGCTCGCCCCGGTGATGAGGACGACACCCTTTCCGCTACGGCCGCTCATGCGCGCTCCTTGCTCAACCCGGTCGTCTCCTGACGCAGTTCGGTTCGCCGGATCTCTGCTCCAGAGGCGAGCATCTGGCGGTCGTAGAGGGGGCGCGCCAGCCGCTTCGTCCAGTGCGCCAGGCGCGCGGACCGGTCGGGCAGGACGAGGAAGCGGCGCGCGTCGATGCCTCGCAGCACCCGGGCGGCGACCTCGCCGACGCCCAGGGGCGCCCGGGTGATCAGCTTGGCCGCCACCGCCTCCATCAGCGGGTCCTCCCCTCCGAGCGAGTTCGCCAGGTTCGTACGGAAGAACGACGGGCACACCACACTGACGTCGACGCCCCACGGGCCGAGTTCGTGGCGCAGGCTCTCGGAGAGGGCGACCACGGCGGCCTTGCCGGCGCTGTACGAGCTCATCGCCGCCGGGTGGACCAGCCCTGCAAGGGACGCGATGTTGACGACATGGCCGTGCCCTTGCGTCTTGAACAGCGGGGCGAAGGTGCGGCAGCCGTGCACGGCGCCGAGCACGTTGACCTCCAGCACCCGCCGCCAGTGCGCGTCGTCCAGGCGGTCCACTCGGCCGCCGGCGGCGATGCCGGCGTTGTTGACCAGGACGTCGAGCCCGCCGAACTCGCGGCGGACGCGTTCCAGGGCCTCGGCCCAGTCCGCCGGTGAGGTGATGTCCAGCCGCTGGTAGAGCGCGCCGGCCGGAACCTCGGCCGGTGTGGCGCGGTCGGTGACGAGGACGCGGTCACCGCGCTCGGCGTACGCGGCCGCGAGGGCCGCTCCGAGGCCGGAGGCGCCTCCGGTGACGAGGACGGTGCGCCTGCTTGCGGCGCTGCTCGCGCGGCTCATCGGGTCGCCCCGTGCTTGCCGAGCTCGACGCGCGCGACCACGCTCTTGTGCACCTCGTCGGGGCCGTCGGCCAGCCGCACGGCCCGGGCCGCGGTCCAGGCGCCGGACAGCGGGAAGTCGCTGGACAGGCCGGCGCCGCCGTGGATCTGCATGGCGAAGTCGATCACCTGCTGGGCGACGTTTGGCGCGGCTACCTTGATGGCGCTGACCTCGCTCAGCGCACCCTGGATGCCGACGGTGTCGAGCTTCCAGGCCGCGTCCAGGACAAGCAGCCGGGCGGAGTCGATCGCGATCCGTGCCTCGGCGATGCGCTCCCGGTTGCCGCCGAGGTTCACCAGCGGCTTGCCGAACGCGGTGCGTGCCAGGCCGCGCTCGCAGGCCAGGTGCAGGGCGCGTTCGGCGAGGCCGATCATGCGCATCGCGTGGTGCACCCGGCCGGGGCCGAGGCGGCCCTGCGCGATCTCGAACGCCCGCCCTGGACCGGCGACGATGTTCGCCACCGGAACGCGGACGTCGGTGAAGGAGATCTCGCCGTGTCCGAAGGGCTCGTCGAAGAAGCCCATGGTGTCCAGCATCCGCTCGACCTTGACGCCTGGGGCGTCCCGGGGCACCAACACCATGGAGTGCTGTGCGTACTTGGGCGCGCCCGGGTCGGTGAGCCCCATGACAATGAGGACCTCGCAGTCCGGGTGCCCGATGCCGGTGGTCCACCACTTGCGGCCGTTGACGACGACCTCGTCCCCCTCGACGACGGCCGTGAGCCGCATGGTGGTCGCGTCCGAGGACGCCACGTCCGGCTCGGTCATCGCGAACCCCGAGCGGATCCGCCCGCCCAGCAGCGGATCCAGCCAGCGGTTGCGCTGCTCCTGGGACCCGTAGCGGAGCAGGACTTCGGCGTTGCCGGTGTCGGGGGCGTTGCAGTTGAACACGTACGGAGCCAGGAAGGACCATCCGGTGGCCTCGGCGATCGGGGCGTAGTCGACGTTCGTGAGCCCGGTGCCGCCGTGAGTGCCGTACCGCTGCGCGTAGGGGCCTTCATGGCCGGCGGGCAGGAACAGGTTCCACAGTCCTCGGTCCCTGGCCTTGCGCTGCAGCTCGCGGACCTCGTCGGGCACCTGCCAGAGGTCCGCCGCGCTGCCGGTCCGGCGGGCCTCGCCCTGTCGGCGGTGGAGCTCGTGCTCAACCGGAACAATCTCTTCCTGGATGAAGCTCCGCACGGCCTCGGTGAGTTCGGCCGCGCGGGGAGAGGGGCTGAAGTCCATGGCCACCACGGTAGGCAGAGGCGGCGGCATGCTCTTGACTCCACGCGACAGATTTTTGATCTGACACGACACCTCAAGAAGGGACCGAGTCCTCTTAGCTGGGCACTGGGCTACTGAACCGGTGTGGCGACCAGGACACCGGCATGACTCTCTCCGCGGACCGGACCAGCCTGGCCGCTGCCCCTCACCACCACCACTCCCTTCCCGAACGAGGAGGGAAACCGGAATACGCCGGAAACGTGCCATCGGCCGCCGTGATCAAGCCTGACGGCGAGCGGCGGGGTCGCGCTCGGCGACGTGCCGGGCGACGGCGTCGACGCCGGGGCGGGCGTAGCGTTCCAGGGAGCGGACGGAGGCGTGCCGGGAGCAGGCCAGCAGCATCGGGGTGAAGGTGCCGCCCTCGGCGTCGTGCGTGAGCGCGGAGTGCCGCAGCCGGTGCAGGGTCCAGCCGTCCAGGTCCTCGATGTCATCGTGCGAGGCCAGCGGGTTGGCCAGCAACCGGGTGGACTCCTCGAAGATCTCCTCGGCCCGCCGGTAGGAGAGCCTCGCCCGGCCGGTCTCCGGGCACATGTCCAGCGTCGGTGTCCCGGCCGGGGCCTTGCAGTCGGTGAGGAACAGGGGGCCGCGGGTGCGGCGGGCGATCAGGCGGGCAGGAGCTGGGGGTGCCGGACGGCAAGTGGATCCACTCGGTTGCCCCGCCCTTGGCGGTGATCTTCCCGCGCTTGTCCTGCGGGTACAGGTCCTCCACGTTCAGGCACAGCACCTCATCGGCCCGGGCCGCGGACTCGTAGAGCATCTTCCAGAACGTCTTCTCCCGCAGGGCGACGTCCAGGCGCCATAGGGCGGCGATCTGGTTCTCGGCCAGGGCCTTGGTGCGGTCTGGCGGTACCGGCCGCCGCTCGATGCCGATCGTCGGATCGCCTTCGATCCAGCCCTGGCGCTGCCACCAACCGAGCGCCTTGCGCACGATGGACAGCTCCCGGTTGACGGTGTCGGCGTCCATCTCGTCCGCCCGTGCCGCCGCCAGCTCAGCCAGCACATCCGGAAGTACTGGGTCGTCGATCGCGGCCACCGGGAAGATGGGCGGCTTCGCACCCCGGCGGGCCCGGCCGGTCGGCGCCGCCTCGCCGGCGAACATCCATCCCCACGTCGTCAGCGAGATCCGGTAGATCCGCGAGGAGGACTTCGCGATACCCGCACCGGTGAGGGACCGCTCGACCGCCGCGGTGTACGACGCGGGCGGGGCGGACAGGGGCACCACCCAGGCGCGCGGCAACCTGAGCGCGCCCCGGCCCCGAGTTCGGTCACTCGTTCGATCGCCATGCCCGCCCCGCCCTCCCGGCTCTGCCGCAGTAAATGCGTACACCTCGCCCCGGCGGCCGGAATGGCCCGTCGCTTGATCCCGATAGGAGGTCCGCCGCAGTAAATCCGGCATTTACTGCGGCTGACGTGGGGCTGCCGCCAAGGCCTCGGTCGCCTGACCGAACTGGGCTCTGCCGTGCGAACTACACGGACCCCCGAGTGTCGCTCTCGGCTGCTCGTCGCTTGGCCGTGGCTTCGGGAGCGGAGGGCCGGCTCGGTTAGACAGCCCGCCGGACAACTTCCCTGCTCAGCAGATCCCTGCAGAAGCTGCGCCCAAGGGGCAAGGTGTTTCAGGCTCGAGGTGTCCGTGATTCCGCCTCATCCCGGCCACGGTCAAGGCTGATCGTCCCTTCTGCCGCCAGACGTTCCACGTGGTCGTCCGCGTACCCGAGTTGCCTCACGATCTGGGCGGTGTGCTCGCCGACGCGGGGGACGTCCAGGTGCTGTCCCAGCCGGTTTCCCGCCATTTCCAGGGGCAGGGCCGGCAGTGGAGTGGTGCGTCCGTCGGCCAGGGTGACGTCGATCATCGCGCCGGGCGAGCGCAGCTGCGGATCGTCGAAGAGATCCTCGGGACGAAGGACGGGAGCGCAGGGGATCCGTATCCGCTCGCACTCGGCTATGGCCCGTTGGCGTGTCAGCCCCCGGAAGAGGGTGCGCAGTTCCGGAAGAACGGCATCACGTGCTTTGACCCGCTGCTCGTTGGAGGCGAGTGAGGGATCCGAACCCAGTTCGTGCAGCCCGAAGGCCGTACAGAAGGCGCGCCACTGCGTGTCGCTGACCACGCCGACGAAGATCTGCTCGTCGTCGGCGGTCTCGAAGACGTCGTACACCGCCCAGGCCGACAGCCTCGCGGGCATGGGGGAGGCCGGGGTGCCGGTGACGGCGTACTGGGCCATGTGCTGGGCGACGAGGAAGGCGTTGTTCTCGAAGAGGGAGCTGCGGACCAGCTGTCCGTGTCCGGTGCGGCCTCGTTCCTGGAGCGCCGCAAGGATCCCGATGGCGGCGAACATGCCTCCCATGATGTCGTTGACGGAGGCCCCGGCGCGCAGCGGACGGCCGGGCGGGCCTGTCATGTAGGCGAGGCCGCCCATCATCTGGACCACCTCGTCCAGTGCCGCCCGGTCCTCGTAGGGGCCGTTCAGGAAGCCCTTGAGCGAGCAGTAGATCAGCCCGGGGTTGGTCTGCTTCAGGTCGTCGTAACCGAGTCCGAGGGCGTCCAGCCGGCCGGGCCGGAAGTTCTCTGTCAGGACGTCGGCACGGTCCACGAGATCCCTGATCAGTTCCCGTCCTTCCGGGGTGGCCGGGTCGACCGCGAGGCTGCGCTTGTTCCGGTTGTAGGTGGGGAAGAACCCGGCGCCGGAGCCGGGCAGGCGGCGCGTCTTGTCGCCGGTTCGCGGAGGTTCCACCTTGATGACGTCGGCTCCCAGATCGGCGAGCACGAGGCCGCACGTGGGGCCCATGACCATGTGCGAGAACTCGACGACACGGATGCCCTGCAGTGGCAGTCCCATGGTCAGGCGGCCTTTCGCTGGGCGGCGTAGGCGAAGCCCTTGGGCAGACCGGCCTCGGCGACGTGTCCGTACAGCGGTTCGCCGGGCAGGCCTTCGGATATCAGCGCACGCGCAGCGATCAGCCGTTCAAGGTCGATGCCGGTGCGCAGCCCCATGGATTCGAGGAGGTGTACGAGGTCTTCGGTGACGATGTTGCCGCTGGCTCCGGGGGCGTAGGGGCAGCCGCCGAGGCCGGCGAGGGAGGCGTCGAAGGTGGTGACTCCCGCTTCCAGGGCGGCGACGACGTTCGCGAGCCCCTGGCCCCGGGTGTTGTGAAGGTGGGCGCCGCCCGCCTTCTCGCCCAGTTCCCTGCGAAGGCGGCCGAACAGCCGCTTGACCTGGGCGGGGTTGGCATAGCCGGTGGTGTCGGACAGGCCGACCGAGTCCGCGCCGGCCTCCGCCAGCCGGACGGCCAGGGTGATGACCCAGTCCTCGGACACCGGCCCCTCCATCGTGCAGCCGAAGGCCGTCGACACGCCCACCTCGACGTCGAAGCGCTGCCGGGCGGGCGTCTCGTCGCGCAGGGCACAGACGCGGCGCACCTCTTCGACCGCCTCTTCCGGGGTTTTGCGGATGTTGGCCATGCTGTGCTGTCGGGAGGCGGAGACCGGCATGGTGAGCTTGGGGGTACCGGCGGCGAGTGCCCGCTCGGCGCCCTTCAGGTTGGGCACCAGGGCGAGGACGGTCAGCCCCGGGATCCTGACCGCTTCCCGGACGACGTCGGCGGCGTCCGCCATCTGAGGCAGCAGTCTCGGGGAGACGAAGGAGCCCACCTCGATCTCGGGGAGTCCCGCCGCGGCGAGGGCGGCGATCCAGCCGTGCTTGACATCTGTCGGCATGGGCCTTGCGACGCTTTGCAGACCATCACGCGGTCCGACCTCGCTGACCAGGACATCTATGCCGGATTCGGCAGTCATCTGTACTCCTCACAGAGGGGTCGTCCGCTGCGCTGCGGACCGGTTGCGGTGTGGTGCGGGGCGCGCCCGGGCGCGGCAGGTGGCGGTCTCGGCGGCGCCGAATTCGCCGACTTCGCCCCCTTGCCAGTGCGGTGGCGGGTGCTTAACATCCCTGCAATGCGTTGTACCGCCTGATGAGCCGAATGTACCACCAGGCGAGTCGGCCGAGGCAAGGGTTCAGGTCTCCGGTTCTCGTCCGGCCACAGACACCAGCCGTCTTCGGCAAAGACACCAGCCGTCTTTTCGGGACGGCGGGAATCGCGAGGAAGCGATGGAAGGCCAGATGAACGTCACCACTCCCGCCGAGCCCGTTCCGGCGGCGCAATCCACACCACGCCCACTCGGCGACCCCCTCGTCGTCCTGCGGTCCGTCGACAAGCACTTCGGCGCGCTGCACGTCCTGCAGGACGTCAACCTGACGGTCCACCAGGCAGAGGTCGTCGTCGTCATCGGCCCGTCCGGTTCCGGCAAGTCGACCCTGTGCCGGACCATCAACCGGCTGGAGACCGTCGACAGCGGCACGATCACGCTGGACGGACTTCCGCTGCCCGCCGAGGGAAGGGAGCTGGCGCGCCTCAGGGCTCAGGTCGGGATGGTCTTCCAGTCCTTCAACCTGTTCGCCCACAAGACCGTGCTGCAGAACGTCACCCTCGGCCCGGTCAAGGTACTCCGGAAGAACAAGGAGCTCGCCGAGCGGCAGGCCCGTGAGCTGCTGGACCGCGTCGGTGTCGGCAACCAGGCCGACAAGTACCCGGCCCAGTTGTCCGGCGGACAGCAGCAGCGAGTGGCCATAGCCAGGGCCCTGGCCATGGAGCCGAAGGTGATGCTCTTCGACGAGCCGACCTCGGCCCTCGACCCCGAGATGATCAACGAGGTCCTCGACGTCATGACCACCCTGGCCAGGGACGGGATGACCATGATTGTCGTCACGCATGAGATGGGCTTCGCCCGCAGGGCGGCGGACCGGGTGGTCTTCATGGACGGCGGCCGGATCCTCGAGGAGGCCTCACCCGAGACGTTCTTCACCACCCCGCGCACCGAACGGGCCAAGGACTTCCTCTCGAAAATCCTCGCCCACTGAGCGCTCCGCGGGCTGTGCCGACCTCCGGCTCCGCCGCGATATGCCGTCGGTTCGTTGCGGCGCCGTTGTGGGTGGTCACGCGGTACCTGGCGCCCCTTTGGGGCGCTGCCGAACCGCAGCGGGATCAACCCCGACCCGCTGAGAGCCCCGCCGCCATCGTATGACCCCGTCCCCTCCCCATCAGACGAACGGAATCCCCATGAGAACGTCCCGCATCATCAGCGCGCTGACCGCAACGACGGCGCTGGCCCTGGTCGCCACCGCCTGCGGCGGGGGCAGCACGGCATCATCCAAGAGCGCCCCCCAGCCGGTCTCCGCCCCGTCGTTCGCCCCCGGCACCACCATGGCCGACATCGTCAAGGCCGGGAAACTGCGGGTCGGAGTGAAGTTCGACCATCCGCTGCTCTCGCAGAAGAATCTCAAGGGTGACCTCGAGGGCTTCGAGGCCGACACGATCCGCTACATCGCCGCCCAACTCGGCCTGAAGTCGGATCAGATCGAGTTCGTCGAGACTTCGGGCACCAACCGTGAACAGTTCATCGAGCAGCACAAGGTCGACATGGTCGTGGCGACGATGTCGATCACCGACGAGCGCAAGAGGGTCATCGGTTTCGCCGGACCCTACCTCTCGGTCCGGCAGGACCTCCTGGTGAAGAAGGGCAACCCCGAGGGCCTGAAGGACCCGCAGACCCCGGCGGGCAAGAAGATCTGCTCGACGCTCGGCGGTGCCGTCTCCCAGGTCACCCGGGAGCAGTACCCGAAGGCGAAGCTGGTGGAGTTCGACGTCTCGTCCAAGTGCGTCGAGGCGCTGAAGAACAACTCGGTGGACGCGCTCGCCACGCAGGATCTGATCGGTGCCAGCTATGTCGCGCAGGATCCGGACAGCTTCCAGATGCTGAACAAGCCCTACGGCGCGGAGAAGTGGGGCGTGGGTATTCGCAAGGGGGACAAGGCCTTCTGCGAGTTCATCGACGGGGCGCTGGACAAGTTCGCCAAGGACGGCTCGTTCAAGAAGGCCTGGGACAACAGCCTCGGCAAGTTCGTCGGGACCGAGCAGAAGCTGCCCGAGCCCGAGCCCTGCTCCTGACCCCCGCATCCGAGGAGGTGCCCGATGTCCGCAGTGCTCGACAATCTCGATGTCTTCTGGTCCGGGTTCCGCATCACACTCCTGCTCACCCTGCTCTCGTCGGCACTGGCGCTGACACTGGGGACGCTGCTAGCCGCGTTCCGTGTGGCGCCCGTGCCCGTTCTGCGCGCCGTCGGGGGCGGCTACGTCGAGACCGTACGCAACGTACCGGCCATCGTCGTGTTCTTCTTCGTACTCTTCGGACTGCCGCAGATCGGTGTGCAGCTGTCCTTCATGACCTCCGCCGTCACCGCGCTGACCGTCTACTACGCGGCGTTCTTCTGCGAGGCCGTCCGCTCCGGCATCAACGCCGTGCCGGTGGGACAGGCCGAGGCGGCCCGGTCCGTCGGCCTCACCTTCGGCGCCTCGCTAAGGCTGGTCATCCTGCCCCAGGCGCTGCGCAGCGTGATTCCGCCACTGATCAACGTCTTCATTGCCCTCGCCAAGACCTCCGCGGTCGCCAGCGCGTTCGGCGTGGCCGAGCTGCTCAACGCCATGCAGCGGCTCGCCAACAGTGAGAGCGCCTCAATCATCGCGATCCTGCTGACCACCGCTCTGCTGTACCTGGTCATCACCATTCCGGCAGGGCTCATCGCCCACCGGATCGAACGGAAGGTGGCGATCCTGCGATGACCGCCGTCCTGTACGACGCGATGGGCCCGCGGGCACGGCGCAGAGTCCATCTCGGCACCGCCGTGGGGGCGGTGCTGGCAGCCGGACTCCTGGCCGTCGTCCTCACCCGCCTGAGCAGCCACGGCCAGCTGTCGGCCGATCGGTGGAGCATTCTGTTCAACGCCGACCTGCGGGACCTGCTGCTGGAAGGGCTGCTCGCCACCGCGCGGGTCGCCGGCGTCTCACTGATCCTGTCGCTCGGCTTCGGCATGCTGCTGGCCTGCGGACGACTGGCGCCGCAGCGGTGGCTACGCGCGCCGCTGCGCGTCTGGGTGGAGGTCTTCCGCGGTCTGCCACTCCTGCTGCTGATCTTCTTCATCTTTCTCGGCGCTCCGGCGCTGGGTATGGACGTGTCGACCTTCTGGGCGCTCACCCTGGGGATCACCCTCTACCAGAGCGCCGTGATGTCCGAGATCATCCGGGCCGGCATCCTGTCCCTGCCGCGCGGCCAGTCGGAGGCGGCGGCGGCCATCGGGCTCGGCGGCGCCGCGACCATGCGGATCATCGTGCTGCCGCAGGCCGTCCGGCTGATGCTCCCCGCGCTGATCAGCCAGATGGTGGTCCTCCTGAAGGAGACCTCGCTGGGGTTCATCATCGGTTACACCGAGTTGCTGCGGAACGGCAGGATCGCGGTCGAGTATCTGGGTGGCGCGTACGCGATCCCCGTGTACACCGGGATCGCTCTCGTCTACCTCGTCGTGAACCTTCTGCTATCAGCGCTCGCCCGTACGGTGGACCGGCGCACGCGCCGCTGAGGCCGCCGCCATGCTTGAGCGGGGGTGCCGTCCCGGCCTGGGGACGGCACCCCCGCTCAAGCATGTGCCGGGAACCCGGACAGTCAGTGGGCGGGGGCGGGGCTGCTCAGCGGACGGCGGTGGCGTTGGCCGGCGAGCCGACTCCGCCACGGAGATTGAGGGGCTTGGCGGTGAGCAGGCACGTCCAGCGGTCGTCCCGCGCACACACCGCGGCAAGCGGGCCGAGCCGCCACAGTTCACCGACCGCCAGGCCGAGCAGCGCGATGAGCTGCTGGTGCATCATGCCGTGGTCAGTCTCCCCGCCGAACGGCGAGTCCGATCGGGCAGGAAGCATCTCGAAGGCGTAGGTGTCGGAGACCACGGCCGCGAAGTGGTGATCCCACAGCCAGGCCAGGACTTCATGAGTCTGTTCGACGCCGGTGAAGCGGCGCTCGGCGCGGACGCGCTCCTGCTGCCCGGTTCCAGCCGTCTGGTACCAGTCCGCCCAGCCGGTGTGCAGCAGCAGCACGTCACCCGGTTGGGGTGTCACGCCCTGCTTGTCGAGAGCGGACTGAAGGTTCGCGGCGCTCACACCCCTACCCTCCGCATGCTCCGCCGCGGCGGAGACGTCGAGCAGCAGCCCGCGTGCGACGATTCCCCGCTCGGCCCAGTGGTGTATGCCCAGATCGTCGCCGTCAGGGACACCATTGTAGAAACCGTGCACATGATGGCGGCGATGCCGCAGACCGTCGAGCTGGGTGGACGCCTGGAGGTAGAAACCGTCGAGCAGGTCGTCACGGTGATCCGCATGGCGGCTGAAGACGCGGTGAACGGGAGCGCGGCGGGTCGGGGCGAGCGGCGGGTCGAAGGCGTCGAGCGGATAGTCGAGCGTGAACGATTCGCCGGTACGCACGCAATCGGCGGCGGCCCGGGCCTGTTCGGGGCCGACCAGGTTGAGGGTGCCGATCCGGTCATCGGCCCCGAACAGGCCCCAACTGGAGCCGGGCGGGGCGTCCCCGCGTTCCAGCAGCTCGGCGTAACGGGGAAGATGCATGGGCGGTCTCCCAGAACAGGCTCCCGCGGCAGCGGCAGCGGCAGCGGCAGCGATGGCGGGAGTCAGGCCGTGCTGTCTCCCGTGACGACGGACAGTGGCTGCTCACGGAACACAGGTGCGTCGGCACGGCTGCGTCCGTCACCGCGTGGTACCGGAGTACGGGAGAGCACGCGACGTCCCCTCACGAACCGCCACCGATGAACCGCAGCTCCGACAAGCGCTTCGCGGCCTCGGTGAGCGGGGCGACGAATGCGGCGACCCGTTCCTCGGTGAAGCGAGTGGTCGGTCCTCCCAGACCCAACGCGCCGACCACCTGTCCGTCGGTGTCGGTGATCGGGGCGGCCACCGCGGAAACCCCCGCGGCGCGTTCGCCGTGGCTGACCGCCCAGCCCTGGGCGGCCGCCGTACGCACACGCTCCGCCAGTACGGTCTCGAATTCGGCCCCCAGACCGGACGCAACGGCGGTGCGGTCCACCTGCTGCGGCGAAACACCTGTCAGGAGCACATGCCCCGAAGCGCCGGCCCACAGCGGCATCTCCTCGCCGACGCGTACCACGTGTCGCAATTGCTGAGTCCCCTCATGCTGGGCGATGCACACCCGGGACGTGCCCTGACGGACGTAGATCCGTGCCGACTCTCCTCCCGAGTCCGCCGACAGTTGCTCCAGGCAGGCGAGCGCCTCGGGCGGCAGCTGCCAGGCGGCATGGGCCAGCCGAGCCCAGCGCAGCAGCCCCGGCCCGGGAGTGATCCTTCCGTCGCCGCGAGTCCACAGCAGTCCTCGCTGCTCCAAGGTGGCCACCAGCCGTACGACCGTGGACTTGGCCAGGCCGGTCGCGTCGATCAGCTCACGCACGCTGCGAGAACGATGCGTGTCATCGAAAAGCATCAGCAGATCCAGCGCACGCAGTACGCTGCGCACTCCATCGCCCTGCGTTTCCGACCCTGGGGCCTGCATGGACTGCCTCCCGTTCCAAGGACGTGGTCTTCGGCGCTACGCGGCGCATGACGTCCCTCGCGAGTACTCGCCCGCGCGCGTATCAAAAGACTCGATGTAGCCTACCTGACGGATCAAACGTACTGACAGGTGGTACTTCGAAGTCGTGGACGGGTGTTCAGCGGCCCGCAGCCCCGGTGAACGTCCCCGGGTTCGGTCCATGGTCATCACCTTGTTTCAGGCTGATCCTGCGGTTCCTGGCCGGCCGGTTCTAGACACCGGCTTCTCTGCGCTGAGGTTCTCGGCGGGTCTCGCACTGCCTCTCACCGATCCCGCTGCTGGTGCTGGACGGGCAGCACATGAACCACACCGTCGCTACCGGCGGAGTGCCGTAGCTGCTGGTTCTTGACCTCCAGGACGTGTACGACCCGAGCCAGCTGCTGGAAGTCGGTACGCAACTGGTCGTGCTCGGCGCGCAGGCGGGAGAGTTTCTGCTGCAGTTCGTCGTTCCTCTGCTTCAGGTCGTCGACGACCTTTGGGCGGGCGTCCTGCATCCGGACGAGGGCGTAGAACAGGTCTTTGAGCCCCGTGTGCTTGTGGGTGAGTTTGTTGCGCGTGAGGCACCGGTCACGCGGCCATCCGCAGCCGGCCCACTGCCTCGTTCTCGGGCGGCTCCATGTCCAGGTGCCAGGTCCCGAAGCGGCGGGTCTTGCTGGTGATGTACGGGGTGACGGTGGCCAGGTCCACCGCCTCCCACCCCTCGTCGATGAGGTCGTTGGCCACCTTCGTGATGTCCACGGCGGTATGAAAAATGAGGCAGTTTGCCAGCAGCTCGTTGAACTTGATGGTCTTCTCCTGGTGGTCCGGGTCGTCGTTTCCGGCGTATTCCGACTGCCCTCCAACGAGACCCTTCGGTCCTACGTTGCGCGGCTCGCTCTGCTCAACGCGGCAGGTCAAGGTGCCGGTCGGTGACCTGCTCACTCCCCTGGGGGACTCGGACAGGAAGAACTGCAGTCGCTGCAAGCCCGACATCCCCGCACCGGCCACCGGCTCCGCCCCGGCCAGGCAGGTGATCGTCTTGTTCCGCTCCCGCGGCGCCAGCAACCCGGCCAGATACTCGCGAAACCCCGCCGCTGGGCCAGGCTGAAGAAGAGGTCGTCGAACCGGGCCGCGTACTCCTCCAACGGCCCCGGCGCGGGCGGACACGTCTGGCGAGCAGTCATTTCGAGCCGCCAGAAAGGGCAGTTGGCTCCGTCTACCGGCCTACGGCCAACCCGGCCCGCCGTCAACCCACCCCACCGCCGGATTCAGCGAACTACCGGTGATCGGTCGCTCGCGCAGACGGTGCGGCAGCGGTCCGGGACATTGCCGGGGAGGCGTCGAACAGCGCGTGGACGGCCGAGTGGACCTGGGTGGCGACCACGTCGGCGGTGGAGATGTCGAGCTTGCCGTCGAGGTGCAGGAACGCGAGGCCGTGGACGAGGGCCCACACCGTGGTCGACAGGGCGTCCGCGTCGACGTGGGGGAAGGTGGCGCGGACGATGCCGCGCAGGTACTCCCGGATGGCCGCGGTGGCAGCGACTCGTTCCTCGCTGGTCGGGTCGCAGGGCTCGGCGAACATCACCCGGAACAGGGCCGGGTGATCGAGCGCGAACCGGACGTAGGCGACGGCGACCGCGGCGAGTTCGTCGGGCGTTGAGGGTGCGGGATGGGCCTTGGCCAGGTATCCGGCGAGTTCGCGGTATCCCTCGGCGGCCACCGCGGAGACGAGGGCATCCCGGTCGGCGAAGTGGCGGTAGGGGGCCGTCGCGGAGACACCGGCGCGCCGGGCGACCGCGCGCAGCGAGAGGCCGGCGCTGCCGTCTTCTTCCAGGAGTTCGCGTGCGGCATGCAGGCAGGCGGCGCGCAGATCGCCGTGGTGGTACGTGCTGGCCTGCGGCACAGGTCACACTCCCCAATGTTTACGGTGCTTACATTCTCGCCTAATGTGAACGGCGTATACATCGTAGGTTACAGACACGAAAGGGAGGACTTGGATGGCCAGCGAGCTGTTCTCGCCGCTGCTCCTGCGCTCCGGCCAGGTGTTGGTCAACCGGATCGCGAAGGCCGCGATGGAGGAGAACATGGCGGACGACGGACAGCTGCCCGGTCGGCGGTTGCTGACGCTCTACCGGCGCTGGGCCACCGGCGGCACCGGACTGTTGATCACCGGGAACGTCATGGTGCATGCCGAGGCGCTGACCGGCCCCGGAGGCGTCGTGCTCGACGAGAACGCGCCGTTGGAGCCGTTCACCGAGTGGGCCAAGGCCGGCAAGTCCGGTGGCGGCACCATATGGATGCAGATCAACCACCCCGGTCGGCAGGTGGCCTCCGACATGCCCGGCGTCGTGTGGGGCCCCTCCGACGTCGGCGTGGACCTGGGCCGGCACAGCGGTCGCTTCGGCCGTCCGACCGCCATGAGCGCCGCCCAGATCCATGCCACCGTCACCCGGTTCGCCGTCACGGCCCACCGTGCCGAGCTGGCGGGTTTCGACGGCGTGGAGGTCCACGCCGCCCACGGCTACCTGCTGTCGCAGTTCCTGTCTCCGCTGGTCAACAAGCGCACCGACCAGTGGGGTGGATCGCTGGAGAACCGCGCCCGGCTGCTGCTCGACGTCGTGCGCGCCGTCCGTGCCGCCGTCTCGCCGTCCTTCGCGGTCGCGGTGAAGCTCAACTCCGCCGATTTCCAGCGCGGCGGATTCGACGCCGATGACGCCCGCCAGGTCCTCGAGCTGCTCGCGCCTCTCGGCGTCGACATGGTCGAGCTGTCCGGCGGGAGCTACGAGAGCCCGGCGATGACCGGCCGCTCCGCCGACTCACGCACTCAGGCGCGGGAGGCCTACTTCCTGGACCTGGCGCGGGACCTGGTGAGGACCAGTCCCGTTCCGCTGATGCTCACCGGAGGTATCACGCGGCGCGCGACCGCGGAGGGGGTACTGGACAGCGGTGTGGCGGTCGTTGGCATGGGCACCGCCCTCGCCGTCACCCCTGACCTGCCCGACCGCTGGAGGAACCGACGCGAAGCCGACCGGCAGATGGTGCCGGTGAACTGGTCCGACAAGGCCCTCGCCTCGGCCGCGGGCATGGCACGGGTGCGCCACCAGTTGGCCCGGCTCGCCCGCGGAAATGACCCCAGGCCCGGGATCCACCCGATGTACACCCTGCTCTCCGACCAGTGGAAGCAGCGTGGGGCGCTGCGCCGCTACCGTGCCTGGTTGTCGGCCCTGCCGGACGCCGAGGCGGTGCGCCGCCCCGCGTAGCGGGACCAACGGTGCCGCCGGCCCCGGGAGAATCCCAGGGGCCGGCGGCAATCACCCGAGTACGTTCGCCAAGCCGTCACCAGCATCACCGCGCAGCGTCCGCACCGGCTCACCGCCTACAACATCACCGTCGTCCTCGCGGCCGAAGGTCCACACCATTAGCCGGCCGCCCAGTCACGGATGAGCCGTATCGTGCGCCCGGTCCGCTCCTCGTGCAGATAGTGGCCGGTGTCGGGCCAGTACTCGACGCGTGAGCCGGGCACCCACAGCGTGCCACGCTCCCACTCGGCGGCCTTCGGACACGTCCACACCGTCAGCGCGGGCTGCGGGCGGCGGCACAGATATGCCTCACTGTGCGGGCGGGCGCCCACGGCGCCAGGGTCGGTGTACATGCCCGCGTAGGCCTGGGCGACGACGTGGTCGGGGGTGCCGAGCATGGTGCGGACGTGCTCGGTGCGGAGGCCGGGCGGGGCCTGCGGCGAGAAGGCGCCCGCCACGAAGGAGGCGGCGGCACGGGCGCCGTGTTCCCGGTACTCCGCGAGACGCACGGGGATCTCCGTGACCTCGGCTTCGTGCGCGCCGTGGGCGGGGTCGAGGGCGATGACCGACCGTATGGTCCGCGGGTGGCGGATGGCGAGCAGGTTGACGACCTGGACGCCCATGGAGTGACCGACGGCGACGACCGGACCGGTGTCCAGGGAATCGATCAGCGCGGCCAGGTCCTCCGCCATCTCGGCCGGTGTGTTGCCCTCGTCCGGCACCTCGGAGCGGCCGTGGCCGCGCAGGTCGGGGACGAGGACGCGGAACCCGTCGGCCAGCGCTTCGGCGTGCGGCGACCACTCCCGGCCGTCGCCGCCCCAGCCGTGCACCAGCAGCAGCGCGGGGGCGTCGTCCGGACCGAGACTGGTGCAGAAGAGGCGGATGCGGCCGAGGTCGAGGAGTGTCATGCGTGGTCGTCCGGGGTGGTGCGGTAGGTGGCGTGGGTGAAGTCCGCGTGCACGCCGGAGCAGTCGAGGTCCTGGACCCACAGTCCCAGCATCGCGCCGGTGAAACCGAGGACCCTCAGCTGTCCGTCGTGGAACTCGTCGGCGTGCTCGTCCGACAGGACGGTCGCGTCGAGGTCGCGCCGCAGTGCCTGGGGACCGCTCGGGCCACCTCCGTCGGTGTCGTACGAGAAGTGCAGGCAGGGGCCGTCGAGTTCGGCGCGCAGTACGGTGGGGCGCCCTGGTTCCAGAGGGATGCTGGGCTGGTGTGCGGTGAGCTTTCCGGCCTCGCAGCTCAGCGCCCGCAGCACGGGGGAGCCGTCGTCCTCGGCCGTGACGTACAGGTAGTGCCAGTTGCGGGTGTTGTAGTAGGCGGTGAGTCCGGCCATGTGGTCGGGGGTGCGGGGCGCGAAGGTCAGCGCGGTCTCGAAGGAACAGCGCCGTGCGGTCACCCGCCGGGCGACCAGGCTGGGAGTCCGACGGCCCACAGGGGACTGACCGCCCCGGATGCGGAGCCGCCCGGGCATCGGTTCCACCCACTCCTGATCGGCCGGGCGGCGCAGGGTGGACCAGTCGGAGCCGAGCGCCGGGCCGTCGAAGTGGTCCGTGGCGGGTGGCTCCGGCACGGGGGCGGGCGGAAGGTCCGGCGCCGGTACGGTGACGGCGGGAACCGCGCCCGCGATGCGCGGCCAGCCGTCGTCGGTCCAGGTCACGGGCTGCAGGGAGGTCTCCCGGCCCAGCACGCACCGGCCGCGTTCGGTGAGGGGGCGGGCGGTGATGTGGGCCGCGTACCACTGGCCGGTCGCCGTCTCGACGAGCGAGCAGTGCCCGGCCTTCTGGAGCTCCAGAGCCGGATCGTGCCGGGAGGTCAGCAGCGGTCCGGACGGGTCGGGCTCGTACGAGCCGAACAGGTCCCGCGAGCGGGCGACCGCCGCTCCGTGCTCGTAACCGGTGCCGCCCTCGGCGTGGACGAGGTAGTACCAGCCGTTCCGGCGGTAGAGGTGCGGCCCCTCGGCGACCCCGGCAGCGGTGCCCACGGAGATCGTCCGGATCTCGCCGAGCAGCCTGCGCGCCACACGGTCGTACTCCTGGAGCTCGATCCCGGCGAACGACTCCCGCTCCGGGCGCCAGTCGAAGCGCATGTTGAGCAGCCAGCTGCGCCCGACACCGCCACCGTCATCGTCGTGGAACAGGGACACGTCGAAGCCCCGGCCGTGCAGCGGCACCGGTTCGGACCAGGGGCCCTCGATGGACGGGGCCGTGGCCAGGTAGTTGGGGAGGTCCTTCCATCCTTCGGCATAGGTGTCGACGACGGTGAAGACCAGGTGGAACAACCCGTCCGCGTAGGACAGGCCGGGCGCCCAGATCCCGCCGGAGTCCGGGACGCCGGTCAGGTCGAGCAGCCGCCGGCTGTCCAGGACCCCGCCCAGCGATCGCCAGTGCACCAGGTCCCGCGAGTGGTGGATCCGGACGCCCGGGTACCACTCGAAGGTGGAGGTGGCGATGTAGAAGTCGTCGCCGACCCGCAGGATCACGGGGTCGGGCTCGAAGCCGCGCAGGACGGGGTTGTGGATCACGAAAAGCTCCGCCGGGTGAGGGATCAGAGGGGAACAGCAGGGGGGCGAAGCCGACGTGGTCGCACTGGAAGACCGCGCCCTCCGGCCGGATCATCTGCCGAGGGTGAGCTGGGTGTGGGCCTGGTCGCGGCCGCTGTCCACGCACTGGCCGGTACCGCTCAGCACCCGGGTCAGCTTGCAGCGGCTGTGCCCGTTGAACGCTTGGCAGCGGCGTCGTAGCCCGAGGTGTCGGTTGCGGATCACCCCCATGGCCGTCATGGCCTTGCTGGAGTTGGTGCCCGAGCGGCGTCGCCGAAGGCGTTGATCAGTGGGATGGAAGACGTTCTTGAACGGGAGCTGGGTGTCCTTGCCGATGATGGACGTGAGCGCGGACGACCAAGGTGATTGCGTGAGCCTCGGGCGTGAAGGCGGCTCCGGTGGCCGCCGTCGCGATGCCGAGAGCGGTGAGTTGGAGGAAGCGGCGTCGGCCGGGGGCGGTTCCGTGCGGAGCGGACGCGCGTCACGCTCGGTGCGCCGACGATCCGCCCCTCGTCACGCGGGCCGATCCCGGAGGCAGTCGTCCTCACTTGAGGCTGCCCATGAGGATTCCACTACGCCAGTACTTCTGAAGCGCGAACATGAAGACGGCCAGCGGAACGATCGACAGCAGGGACCCCGTGAGGACGAGGGTGTTCATGTCACGCGCACTCTGGGCCTGCTGGAGCCAGGAGTAGAGACCCAGGGTCACAGGGAAGGTGCGCTCCCCGTTGAGCATGAAGAGGGGGATGAAGAAGTTGTTCCAGATGTTGACGAAGTCGAGCATGAAGATGGTGATGCCGCCGGTCCGCATCAGCCGCAGCGCGACCGAGGCGAAGATCCGGAACTCGCCGGCCCCGTCGATGCGGGCCGCCTCCATCAGCTCCGTGGGCACGGAGCTGTCGGCGTACACCTTGCCGAGGTAGACCCCGAACGGGTTGATGAAGTACGGGATGAGCACCGACCAGATGGTGTTCGTGATGCCGGCCTCGGCGAAGACCAGATAGAGCGGAAAGGCCAGCAGAGTGCTCGGCAGCAGGGAGGCGCCGACGATGACGGCGAAGAGCGCGCCGCGGCCGGGGAACCCGAATTTCGACAGGCCGTACCCGGCGGCGAGCGAGACGAGGGTGGAACCCGCCGCCCCGAGGGTGGAGTAGAGGACCGAGTTGCCCACCCAGCGCAGGAACACACCGTCGTGGTAGGTCCAGATGCCCTGGAGGTTGTCGCCGAGGTGGTTGGAGGAGAACCACAGGCCGAACGTCGAGTAGAGGTCGGTCTGGTTCTTGGTGGCGGAGACGATCAGGAACCAGGTGGGGGCGAGCGAGTAGAGCAGGAAGAGGATCAGCAGGCCGGTGGTGAGCGCCACCGCGCGGCGGGAGGGGCGCGCGCCGCCCCCCGAGGCTGCCGGGACCTTCGTCACGCTGGTCACCTCGGTGGCCCGCACGGCCTGGGTGGCGCTGCTCATGACACCTTCCTGTTCGTGATGCGGTAGAAGACGAAGGCGAGGATGCCGGTAACGACGGCCAGCACCAGCGATTCCGCGGCGGCGTACTGGTAGTCGCCGGTCTTGAAGGCCTTGTCGTAGATCTCCATCATCGGCGTGAAGTCGGTGTTGATGGATTCCGGTGCGATCTGCCGCAGAATCAGCGGCTCCCCGAACAGCTGAAGTCGGCCGATGAGCGAGAACATGCCGGTCAGAACCAGGATCCCGGTGATGTTGGGCACCTTGACCGACCAGGCGATCCGCCATTCCCGCGCCCCGTCGAGCCGCGCGGCCTCGTACAACTCGCGGGGCAGTGCCTGCAGCGCGGCGGAGATCAGGATCATGTTGAAGCCGATCCCCTGCCAGGTGAGCAGATTGCCGAGGGAGAGGTACGTGTTGAGGCCGCCGAAGAACTCGATCGTCGTGCCGGCGCGTTGTGCCAGGTCGAGCAGCGGGCTGCCCGTCGGGCTGTAGAGGAACAGCCACATGAGGGTGGAGACCACGGCGGGCACGACGTACGGGATGAGCAGCGCCGCGCGGAAGAAGCGCACGGCGCGGGCGGCGACACCGTCCAGCAGCAGGGCGAGCAGCAGGGCGATGCCCAGCATCACCGTGATCTGCACCGCGCCGAACAGCAGGGTGCGCCCCATGCTCGCCCAGAAGGCGTTGTCCCCGAGGACGGAGGCGAAGTTGGAGAAGCCGGTGTAGACGACCCGTGTCGGGCCGAAGCCGAGGCCGGTGCTCTTCTTCCGGTACATGCTCTGGTTGAGGGCATAGCCGATCGGCAGGACGTAGGTGGCCAGGAAACCCACAAGGAAGGGGAGCGTGAACAACAGCCCCTTGTAGGCCCCCTTCCGGCCGGCCCGGCGGGGGGAGGGCCGCCGGGCCGGCAGGTCGTTGGCGACCTTCGGCGGTCGCGTCAGGGTGGACACGGATGTCTCCAGGTGAGGTGCGTCGGCTGGCTCCGGGCGGGGTGGGTCAATTGGCCGCGACGGCCTTGATGCCCTTGCCGTCGAGGTCGTCGAGGGTCCACTTCTGGAGACTGGTCAGCATCTCCTTGACCGTGAGCTGCTTCTGCATGACCTTGCCCCACTGCTTCTGCATCTCGGAGTACATGGCCGCGTAGTCGGGGCCGTACTGCCACTGATCGCTGACCCGGGAGGCGGCCGTGGTGATCACCTTGGCGCTGTCGGACTTCCCGTCGAACATCTCCACAGGGATGATCTTGTCGACGTACGGGGAGACGTCGGTGACCGCGGGGAAGAGACCGGACTTGGAGGCGGGGTCGGTGAGCGTGGTCAGCGACTCCTTGCTGCTGGACAGCCAGGCGGCGAACTGCACGGCTCGGTCGGGGTACTTGCAGCCCTTGAGCACGGCAGTGGTGTCGAAGTCGCTGGAGGTCTTCGGGTCGGCGACGTCGAAGACAGGGGAGTCGGCGAGCTCCCACTTGCCCCGGGACTTCGGGAAGTTCTCGTTGTAGATGGGCAGTTGCCAGGTCGAGGTGCCCATCAGGATGGTCTTGCCGGTGTCCCAGGTCTTGAAGACGCCCGGGTCGGCGTAGGACGCGTAGGAGGAGATGCCGCTGTCGACCAGCTGCTGGACGACGTCTCCGGCTTCCAGGGCTTTCGGGGAGGTGAAGCCGATCTCCCAGTGGTCACCGGCCACCTTGTACCACTGGGCACCGGCCTGCCAGGACAGACCGACCAGGGTGCTCGGGTCCTCACCCGCCATGTTCCAGATCTTGACGTTCTTGTTCTCCTGCTGCGCCTTCTTCCCGACAGCGATCAGGTCGTCCCAGGTCGTCGGCACCTTGAGGCCATACTTTTCGAACAGGTCCGCCCGGTAGGCGATGAACCCCGGCGAGGAACCCATCGGAACACCGAACGTCGTGCCGCCCGGGCTCACCGCGTTCCACGCCGCGGGGATGTACTTCGACCTGTACGGCGCGGCGACCTTGGTGATGTCGGTGAGCAGGCCGTCCGCCGCGAAGCTCGCCAGGTTCATCCCGTCCATCTTGGAGAGGCACGGAGCGGTGCCGGCGTTCACCGAGGCGCGCAGCTTCTGGTACGCGGTGTCGCCCGCCGCGTTGACGAACTTGACCTGGGTCTCCGGGTGCTCCTTGTTCCACACCTTGGTCTGGGCCTCGACACCCTCGGTCCAGCTCCAGAACTCCAGGGCGACCTTTCCCTTCGTCACCTTCGTGGGCTTCGCGGCGGAGTCGGAGTCGTCACCGCCTCCACAGGCGGCCAGCAGGAGGGACAGGGACGCAGCGGCGGCCACCGAGGCGAGGGCTCTGGTACGGAACTGGGACATCGGGTCCTCCACGGAAGGGAACGGGGACGGCGCTCGCGGTGGGGACCGGCGCGGTCGGTGGTGAGACAGGGGAGGGATGCGATGGACCGCGATCCCGGACGGTAACCGTTTGCCGTGGACCGTAGGACGAGAGGAGCCAGAACCACAAGAGGCAGAGCGGGAATGTTTCGTCAAACTTTCAATAGCGTTACCTCTCACCCGAACCGACCTGCATATTTCACAGTAGACGTCACATTGAGTAGCGCGATGTCTCGCTGAGGTGCCCACCGAATGAGTATTGACCTGTACCGAGACGACTCCGTAGCGTGGAATACGTTTACTGCATCTGATACGTCTCCCCCTTCCCGTGCCCGAAGCAGGAGCACCATGCCCACGTCACCGCTGCCCCCTGCCGTGTTCGCGATGAACCCGGTGCATTTGTCGGAACTGTTCCCGCCGCACCTCATGGCCCGGCTGCGGGAGCTCGTGACGATCGACCCGCGCCTGATCGTCCGGGACTTCACCGATCCCGGGGCGGCCCTCGCGCTGGCGGAGACCGAGGTGCTGATCACGGGCTGGGGCTGCCCCCACCTCGGCGCCGCCGTGCTGGACGCCGTCCCACGGTTGCGCACCGTCCTGCACACGGGCGGCAGCGTGCGCAACATGATCGGGGACGCGTTCTGGGAGCGCGGGCTCACCATCTCCAGTGCCGTGTACGCCAACGCGCTGCCCGTGGCGGAGTACACGCTCGCCGCGATCCTGCTCACCGGAAAGGACGCCTTCAGGCTCCGGGAGCGCTTCCGGGCCGAACAGGTCTACCCCGCACCGGACGAGTACGCGGACGTCGGCAACGTAGGCCGTCGTGTCGGAATCATCGGCGCCTCGCGAGTGGGCCGCCGGCTGCTGGAACTGCTGCGGCCCTTCGACCTCTCGGTCAGCCTGTACGACCCGTACGTGGACGACGCCGAGGCGAGGGCGCTCGGTGCCGTACCGCTGCCCCTCGACGAACTGCTGCGCACGAGCGACATCGTCAGCGTGCACGCGCCCGAGATCCCGGAGACCCACCGGATGCTCAGCGGTGAACGGCTGGCGCTGATCCGCGACGGGGGCGTACTGATCAACACCTCGCGCGGCGCCCTCGTCGATACCGCCGCTCTCACCGACGAGCTGGTCGGCGGCCGGATCAGCGCGGTGCTGGACGTCACCGAACCGGAGCCGCTGCCCGCGGACTCCCCGCTCTACCGACTGCCGAACGTCTTCCTCACCCCGCACATCGCCGGCTCCCTCGGCAACGAGCTGGCACGCCTCGGAGGCACCGTCGTCGAGGAACTGGAACGTCTCGCCACCGGCCTCCCACCCGCCCACGGTGTCCGCCGCGCGGAGCTCGCGACCAGCGCCTGACCCTTGCGTCCGGCTGCCGCGCGTCTCGCTGCCGCGCGGGCGAACAGACGGGTCAGGACGCATCTTCACGGACCAGGCCGCATCTGAAAGGAAACCCGCACATGTCCGAATCTCTTCAGCGCAGATCCCTCCTCAAACTGGCCGCCGCCACCACGGGTGCCGTCACCGCGGGCTGGTGCTGGCAGGCCGATCCCGCCCGCGCCGCGGAGCGCGCGGAGTCCACCGCCGACGCGGTGAGCGGGACGGGCGCACTCGACACGCTCGTCCTCGGCGACACGGCATCGGCGTCGGCTCACGCACTCACCGCCACGCTCTCCGACGTCGTCACCGGCGGCCTCGGCCAGTCGGCGCGGATACTCAACCCGAAGGACACCGCGGACTTCTGGGGCGGCACTCTGGCCGTGACCATGGCCTGCCGTCCCACGGGCACCACCTACGTGACGATCAAGCTGTGGGGGTCGGACTCCGGCGAGGATCTGGGACGTCTGCAACTGTTCGCCGCGGGCAAGCAGGTCGGCCACTACCACCTGGGCGCTGTCGACCCTCTCGACATCGCCGCCGATGACCCCCGCACCCCGGAACGGTTCTACTTCCACACCCTGCCGCTGCCCACCGAACTCACCGGGGGCCAGGACTCCGTCAAGCTGGAGATCCGTTCCATGGGCCGGATCGCCGGATACGCGCAGTCCGCCGCCGACTACTACAAGCCCATGGAGCGCCCCAGCCGCGGCGTCTACCGCCTTTACACCCACCACGAGCCGTACTTCGACCTCACCGGGGACGACCTCACCGGTGTCCTGCCCGCCCTGGAGGCGCGCCCCTCTCCGGGCAGCGAGGTCGTGGACACGGTCGACGCCCGCGTGGTGGCCCAGGCCGCGGCCGAGGCCTCTCGCACCGCGCCGCAACTGGACCTCTGGTACCTGGAGTTCCTGGCCCGTGCCTACGCGATGCCGTCCACCGCCGCGTACCGCAACAGCGCCGTGCCCCTCCAGATCACCAGCAGCCTGGACGCCGTGTACTGGAAGTACCTCGCGGACCAGAAGGTGATGACGGACTCCAGCCAGCAGTGGATGGGACTGGGCCGGATGGGGCTCGTCCTGCTCCTGACCGGTGCCGACGCGCTGAATCCGCTGCTCGACGAGCCGGTCATCGGCTCACCCGCCACCATCGCCAACCCCGGGTTCGAGTTCGGCGGCTCCCTCCCCACCGGCTGGCGCGCTGTGACCTGGTCGGGCACGGGCACCGTCACCCGCGACACCACCGTCGCGCGCGGCGGCGCGGCCTCGGCGAAGGTGACCATCCCCTCCTCGGGCACCGTGGGCCTCGCCCCCGGCGCCAGGATCCCTCTGGAGCAGGGCACCTACACCTATGGAGCCTGGATCAGGACCGACGGCGTGGGCAGCAACGGCGCCTACCTCGACGTGCTCTTCTTCGACTCCTCCGGCGCCCTGGTCGGCGGCGACAACAAGTTCTTCGCCGCCGCGGGCACCCACGACTGGCAGCAGGTCACCGCCACCCTCACCACGCCCGCCACCGCGACCCAGGCCGAGGTGCAGGTACGCCTGGCGACCGCGGGCACCGCCTGGTTCGACGACCTGACGCTCACGCCGCCCGCCACGGCGACCGACAAGCCCGTCATACGCCGCGACGCGTGGACGAAGATGCTGCTGGACAGCCGCGAGTACTGGCGGCAGAGGTTCCCCCAGTACACGAACCAGGCCATCATCTGCGCCATCGGCCTCTACCTCGCCGACCGGGGTCTCAGCTTCCTCGGCTCCGCCGACGCGTGGGGCGAGACCAAGGCCCGCGACTACGTCTACCAGTCCGTGGGGCTGACCCCCTGGCTCGGCCCGGAGAACGCCGACGGCACCCCGAAAAAGCCCCTCGGCGGCTCCTACTACCAGGTCACCAAGGCCGGCATCTCCAAGGAACTCGGTTACGCCGGAAACTACGGAGAGCTTCAGGACTGGCTCGCCCTCCTCTATGACGCGGTCATCGGCATCGGCGGCGTCGAGGACGACACGCTGCGCGACCATCTGGTCAAGATGACGAAGGCCCGTACGCTCTTCCACCACCCGGCCCTGGACGCCGACGGCTACCGGACGATGCGCGTCGAGGCCGTCGTCGGCTGGCGCGACCCCGAGTACCCCGGGGCGGTCGCCTACGACGAGGGCAACAAGTGGGACGGACACCCACTGCGGCTCGCGGCACTGCTGAAGGACCCGGACCTCACCGCTTACGGGAAGCAGTCCATCGCGGACAACCAGTTCTTCCACGTGCTCCAGGAGACGTACGACCTGGGGTCCTCCTCGCGCACCAACCTCAACCTCCTCTCCACCGCCGACGACTACGCGTACATCAGCGGCGCCACCGGCAGCGGAGCCCTGCTGCCCATGACCCCGGGGCAGCCGGACTTCGTCTTCAGCGACGAGGAGAACGGCCTGGTCGCGGTCAAGCACGGGGACGAGATCCTCTACGCCTCGCTGTACTGGCGGGCGCGCTGGGGCGTCAACCGGCTCGCCCGCGTACACCACATCACCGCCGACGGCATCGAGCGTTCGGCGACCGTGTGGCAGGACGTCAAGTACATCGCCGACGGCCGGGCCCACACCGAGCCCGACTGGGTCAACTTCGAGTTCGCCGTGGGCGACCTGGTCATCCCCGACGGCGGCTTCCCGCCCCCCGGGGACACACTGCACCAGGCGTTCGCCGGACAGGTGCTGCCACTGGCCAAGGCGCCCGATGACGTGCCGGACTCCCCCCTCGGCACGGAGACCCCGTTCGCCGGGCGAGCCTCCTTCTACCGGTGCGTCTACGGCCCCTACCTGATCGCCATGAACACCACCGCCGACCGCAGCTACACCTTCACGACGCAGGGCTTCGGGGCGTCCGTGAACCTGGTCAGCGGGGCCAAGGTGGGAGGCAACACCCAGCTGTCCGTGAAGCCGGGCACGACGGTGGTGCTGCGCAGGCTCTGACGGTTCTGCCCTGGCCCGCGCGGGGGGAGGCCGTTGGGGGGGCTCGGGGCTGTGCGTGACGTCGGACTTCAGGACCCGCTTGCGGTCTTGAAGCCCGACGGTGCCCAGGCCGAGCAGTCTCACAGGCCCTGCGGGGTTGTGCGAAAGGGGCAGGGACAGGTGGCCGGTGCCCCAGCGCAGGTAGGTGACGGACATGGCGGCGGACTTCAGAAGGCACGAGGATAGAAAACGATTACTGCAAAGGGCCACTAGTGCCCACCTCTTTTCCCCGCAAGAGAAGTCTGATGCAGTAACGTCGAGCTGTGATGGTCAACGGAAACGGTCCTCAAAAGACCAACGAACCCAAACGGGCCAAGCGCCGCCGGAGCACCACCGACGGCAGCGACCGGCCCAGCACGATTCGTGATGTCGCCGCCCAAGCGGGCGTCTCGGTAGCAACCGTTTCCCGCACCCTCGCCGGCAACTACCCCGTCTCCGACACCACCCGCGCTCGCGTCATGGCGGCCGTGGAGTCGCTCCACTACGCGGTGAACGTCCACGCCAAGGCGCTGTCCGGCCGGGTGGCGGGCCCCATCGCGCTGGTCATCCGGGACATCACGGGGCCGTCGCTGGCCCATGTCGCCGCCGGGGTGGAGCAGGAGGCGGCGGACCGGGGCAGACTGAGCCTGGTCTGCACCACCCATGGCGACCCGGACCGCGAGAGCGACGTCGTGCAGCTGATGCGCGAACAGCACGCGGGCGCCGTCATCCTGGTCGGCGGAGCGGTACAGGACGACGCCTATCACGAGCGCATGGCCGTGTACGCCAGAGCCCTGCACGCCGCGGGATCCCGGCTGGTGCTGGTCGGCCGTCCACCGCTGCCCGACAGTTCTCCGGCGACGGTGGTCGAGTACGACAACCGCGGGGGCGCCTTCCAGGCAGCCGACCACCTGCTCACCGCCGGGCACCACCGCATCCTCTTCCTGGGCGGCACCCCTCAGCTGAGCACGGCGGAGCAGCGCCGGGACGGCTACCTGCACGCGCTGCGCGCCCACGGCGTGCCCCACGCCGGCGAACTCGACGTGCCGGGCCCGTACACCCGCGTCTCGGGCTACCAGCGCACCCGCCAAGCCCTGGACGCAGGCCTGGACTTCACGGCGGTCCTCGCGGGCACCGACATGGTGGCGACCGGTGCGCTGGCAGCCCTTCGCGAGGCCGGTCTCGACGTCCCCGGCGACATCTCGCTCGTAGGCTTCGACGATGTCCCCTTCGCCGCCGACCTCAGCCCCGCGCTCACCACGGTCCGTGTGCCCTACGAGGACCTGGGTCGCACCGCGGTCCGACTGGCGCTGGAACGCGAGGAACGCCTCGCGGCCGACGACCACGTGGTGCTGAGCACCCAGTTGGTGATCCGCCAGTCGGTACGGACGCTGCGATGACGAGATGCGAGGACCTCTCACCACGGACAAGCCGTCGGCTTCCTTCCGGCTCATGGCCATGACGCCCGACTCACCCGTGATCGCCCTGCTGGACGTGCAACACGACAGGCCAGGACCGCGCGTCGACCGCTGCGCTGTCGCGCGACCGGCAATCACCTCGCCATCGCGGCTCAGCGATGCTGCTCCCCCGTGTTAGGGCCCTCGTACGCCGGACCCCCGGCTCTGGCCAGGGCCCGGCCCACCAGCGTGTGCTACGCAGGCGTGGCGTGCACAGCGCGCCGGCGGCAGCAGACGGCTGTGCGGTGTGCCCATCGCTCGAGCGCCGTGTCCGACCTGCTCCTGTCGGGGCCGGTCGGACACGGTGACGTACGGAGAGCTCGCCTGGCTACACCTTGCCGTCCGCGAGCTTCCACTCCCGGTGCAACGTGCCGAGAGGGATGGGGTATTGGAGGACAGGGGTGCCGAAGACGGACAGCTGGAGCACCAGGGTGCCGCTCAGGTCGACGCCGCCGTAGAGCGTCCAGGCGCCGGTCGCTCCGATACCGGGCTTGGTCTCGGAGCCGACCGGGATGGTGCCGGTGACTGTGCCCGCGGCTTCGGCACGCAGGTACGGGGCCAGGTCGGCGGAGACGCCCACGGCGCCGTACAGGCCGACGGAGGGCTGTACTCCGAGGGCCGCCTTCACGCGTCCGGCGGCCGTGACGGACGTGCGGACCGGAGTGCTCGCCGTGTGGGATTCGCTGACTGGTGTCCAGCCCTTGCCCGTGACGAAGGTGCCGCCCGCCTTGAAGTCGCCCTTGAAGTTCTGCTGGACGTCGACGGTGACGCTGCCATCCGCACTGACCTCGAAGTAGCAGGTCAGATCGAGGTTCACCACGACGGGAATCGGGCCCACTTGGATCACGGGGTCGGCGTGCAGCTTGGCGAACGGCACCCGGAACGGCTTCGCGGAGGCGGCGACGCGTCCCTTGAGCGCCCACTGTGAGGACCAGTCACCAAAGACGCCGAGTGAGGCCGCTCCCGGTCCGGAACCGGTGGAGCCGGTCGAGGCCCCGCCGTCGTAGGAGAAGTCGACCTCGGGTGCGACCTGGACGAACCCGGACACCGATGCCGCCGCCGAGGCCGGTGCCCCCTCGGCCGTGGCGACCTTCGAGGCGACATCGACCCGCAGGCTGCCGAGCGGCACCTTCGTGCCCTCGGGACCGGAGTGGATGGCTCCCGTCTTCGCCCAGGAGACCTTCACGTCGGGCAGCAGGCGCTCGACGTCGAAGGAGGCGGGGTCGACGGGGACGGTGCCCTTGGCCTGGCTGTCCCCGAGCAGGGTGTCCAGGGTCGTCGGTGCGGTCTGCACCTCGGTGCCCTTGGCTGTCTCGCCGATCACTTTGGTGACCTTGACGAGGAGTCCGTCCGGTGCGCCGGGCGCGGGTGCGCTGGCGATGACGTCGCCGACGGCGGTGGGTCGGGGGGTCGCGGTGCCGCCGGGCGTCACGCTCGGCGACGGCGAGGAACCCCCGCTTCCGGTAGAGGATATGACGGCCCGTCGGGTACGGCTGTCGTACGACCTGACCTTGAGCGAGGTCTTGCGTGCTTTCCCGTCGCCCGTGCCGGGCCGCGCGACGGCGGTCGAGGCGGGCGCCGCCGCGGGGGCGCCCGCCACGGCGAGGCGCTGGTCCTTGTCCGCAGTCGCGGTCGCGGAGGTGCCGGCGTCCGGTATCCGTTCGGCGGCGGCGGCGGGGGAGTCGGGGTCTGCGGAGCAGCCGGTGGCGAGGAACAGGGCGGAGGCGGCGAGGGCGGGCACGAGGGCGCGCAGGGGCCGCTTGCGAATGCGCAAGATCAGTCCTGGGGAGTGGGGGGTATTTGGAAGTTACCGGCGGGTACGGTCAACCGGATGTGAGCATGCCATGAAGGTCTTCAGGTCACCACTTCATCCGGAGTGACCTGTGCCACGGCCACAGGGGCATCAACCCACCTTCCAAAACAGCGAGTTGGCACCTCGTCAGGCAGTGGCGTCGGGCGGGGTGACGGTTGACGAATCCGCCGGCCGGGCTGCACGGAGGAGGTGGGGCGCATTCGGCCGAACGCCTCCGGGGCACCTCAGTACCTCGGCATGCACCAGGACGTAGCCCCTTTCTTTCGTCTCCGCCACCTATGATGTGTGCGCCGCTTACATTAGACGACGATGTAAGCACCGTGAACATTGAAGAGAGTGACCTGCGTCACAGGCCAGCGCTCACAGTGCGGGCCTTCTAGACCGCGCCCTAGCCGGTCGTCGGCGGTACGACATTCGCGTTGGCCGGGGCGTCTGTCCTGCTGAGGATGAAGGCACCTCGGAGAGCGGCGTGAGAATGGGGCGAATTGCCCAAGCACAACTGCGTGAGGCTGTCGGCGTAGGCGAAGGCCACTCCGGAGACCACGGCCAGGGTGACATGGGAAAGGAGCACTTTCATGCGTCCCGCGCGGTGGCTGCCGGCCAGACGGCCGGCCGGCGAGAGCGGGCCGGTGCGGTTCTGGCTGTCCGACCTGCCCTCGGGGATGGCCCTGGCCACGCTGGTGCGGCCGGCCAAGCTGCGCTGGCGCATCGAGGACTACCGGGAGATGAAACAGGCCCTGGGGTCGGCCCACTTCGAGGACCGTACCTGGAACGGCTGGCACCACCACGTCGTCCTCTTCTCCGCCGCCCACCGGCCCAAGCCCTCCTGGCTGGCGCAATGGCCCGTATCAGCACAGCCGCCGCAGTTGGTCTCCCGGGCCGCGGACCCACGGCTACTCTGTATACAGAGGGATGTGCGACGGAATGGACAGGGAGTTTCATGGCTCGGGCGACCGGCAAGGCTGAAGTGGTCTACGAGCGGCTGAGGGGTGACATCGAGTCGTTTCGTCTGCGTCCGGGGGCGAAGCTCAGCGAGATCCAGCTCGGTGAGGAATTGGGTGCCTCACGGACGCCGGTGCGAGAGGCCATCCGGCGGCTGGCACGGGAAGGGCTGGTCGACTTCGTGCCGGGCGAGGTGGCCCGTGTGGCCCCGATCTCTCTGGGCGGTGTGCGCGCCCTGTTCGAGTTCCGGATGTTGCTGGAGCCCCAGGCAGTGTTGTCCGTCGCCGCGGCGGGAGCCGGCGACGAGCGGGTGCTGCCTCCCTTCCGTGAGCTGGCGCAGCGCCTGGAAGACTTCGACGCGTCCTTCCGTGCGCGTGATACCGGCGAACAGGCCCGTTCGTACCAGGAGTTCTACGACATCACCGAGGCTTTCGACCAGGCGGTCATCGCCGCGTGCCGCAACCCCTATCTCGCCCGGACGATCCGCGACCTGCGCAGCCAGACCGTGCGCCTGCGCCACCTCTCGCACAGCGGTCCACTGCGGATGCTGACGTCGCTGGAGGAACATCGCGCGATGCTGAAGGGGATCACGCAGGGGGACGCGCAGACCGCGGAGGCGGCCTGTCGGCACCACCTCGCACAGACTCTGCAGGCGCTGATCGACAGCCTGACCACCCGGGATCTGCCGTTCAGCAACGATGTCCAGCTGGACGTCGTCGGCTGAGTCGCCGCTCGGTGTTCTGACCAGCCGCTGAGTTCTTCACGACCTGCGGCTGTATTCCTGCGGCCCATGATGTATACAGGTATGGATACAGAACCTCTCGAAGGTGAGGCCGTCAGATGCCGCATACCGTCGCGTCAGTGGACTTGCTCCAGTTCGCCTCCGCTGCCACCGAAAGCCACGGAGTACCGGCCGCCGACGCCCGTCTGCTCGCGGACACGCTGGTGACCGCGGAGCTGTGGGGGCACGCGTCCCACGGGATGTTGCGGCTGCCGTGGTATCTCGGCCGTATCGCGAGCGGCGCCACCGCGAAGGTCGCCGCCCCCGAGGTCGTGAGCGACAACGGGGCGGTCCTCGTGGTCGACGGTCGCGACGGTCTGGGCCAGGTGCTCACCGACCGCGCGGTGGCCTGGGGTGTGGAGCGTGCCCGCGAGCACGGGATCAGCGCGGTGGCGGTGCGCAACTCCGGCCACTTCGGCACGGCCGCCTACTTCACGCGCAAGGCCGCCGAGCAGGGATGCGTCGCGATCCTGGCCACCAACGCCAGCCCGGCAATGGCTCCCTGGGGAGGCAAAAAGAAGAGGATCGGCACCAACCCGTGGTCGATCGCCGCGCCGGCCGGCCGCTACGGCATCGCGGTGATGGACATCGCCAACACCGCGGTCGCGCGCGGCAAGATCTACTACGCCAGGGAGCGGGGCGAGCCCATCCCCGAGGGATGGGCCGCGGACGCCGACGGCGTACCGACCACCGATCCGCGGCGCGCGATCGAGGGGCTGATCCTGCCGATGGCCGGCCACAAGGGCTACGCCATCTCCTTCATGTTCGACGTGCTGGCCGGAGTCCTCACCGGCAGTGCCTTCGGATCCCAGGTCGTGGGCCCCTACCAGCCCACCGGCCGCAGCGGAGTCGGCCACCTGCTGCTGTGCATCGACATCCGCGCCATGGCCGACCCGGCCGAGTTCGCACAGCGCATGGAGGTGCTGGTCGAGGAGGCGAAGTCCACCCCCTCCGCGCCCGGCACGAGCGAGATCTTCGTCCCTGGCGAGCCGGAGATCCGCACCGCCGAACGGCTGTGCCAGGAAGGCATCACCGTCGCCGACGAGACCTGGACCTCCCTGGCCCGTATCTCCCAGACCACGGGCGTCCCCCTGCCCGCCACCGTGACCGATTCCACCCCGACCTCGCAGGAGCTTTCCGCATGATCGCGCTGACCGTGTCCCTCCAGGTCGTCCCCGGACTGAGGGACGAGTTCCTGGCCGCCATCAAGGAGAACGCCCAGCGCTCCTTCTCCGATGAGCCGGGCTGCCGCTACTTCGACGTGGTGTGCGATCTGCACGACGATCACCACTTCGTCTTCCATGAGCTGTACGACGACGAGGCGGCGGTGGAAGCCCACCGCGCCGCCCCGCACTTCACAGTGTGGCGCGAGGCCGCGGCGAAGTACGTCGTGCCCGGGAGCCAGGTCAACACCCTCTCCCGCCGACTGTTCCACCACTCCTGACGCGCCGAACGGAGCCCTGTTATGTGCACCCAGCCTGCCGAGCCGAACCTGCTCATCCACCCCGACCAGGTCGAGCGCTTCGACCGCGGTGGTGGCGTGGCCACCATCCCGTACGTGGGCAAGTGGAACTCCGAGAAGGCCGTCATCACCACCGGCCAGACCGTTTTCCAGCCCGGCAACGGCCTGCCCCTGCACAGCCACAACGTCGAGGAGTCCGTCCTGATCCTCGAAGGCGAGGCCACCGCCGAAATCGACGGCGAGTACTTCGACCTCGAGGTCGGCGACGCCACCTGGGTGCCGGCCGGCACCCCGCACCGCTTCTTCAATCGCGGCGAGGGCGTCATGCGGATCTACTGGGTCTACGGCGGTCGGGACGTCACCCGCACCATCACCGCCACCGGCGAGACCTTCGAGCACCTCTCCGCCAGCGACAAGGGAGGGGCGCCCACCACATGAGCACCATCCAGACCGTCAACCCCGCGACCGGGCAGCCGATCACCAGCTATGAAGCGTGGGACGCCGAACGCATCGAGACCGCTGTCCAGCGCGCCCACACCGCCAGCCGCGCCTGGGCGCTCGTACCGGTGACCGAGCGGGCCCAGCGGGTCACCGACCTCGCCCAGACCCTGCGCGCCCACGCCGACCAACTGGCCCACCTCGCCGCCCAGGAAATGGGCAAGCCGCTGGCCGAGGCCCGTGGCGAGGTCGAGAAGTCGGCGCTGACCGCCGACTACTACGCCCGCAACGGGCCGGGCATCCTCGCCGACGAACGCGTCGCCATCGACGGTGCCGAGACGTGGATCGCCTACGAGCCCGCCGGCCTGGTCCTGGCCGTCATGCCCTGGAACTTCCCCGTCTGGCAGGTCATGCGTTTTGCCCTGCCCTCCCTGGTGGCGGGCAACGGCATCCTGCTCAAGCACGCTTCCAACGTCACGGGCAGCGCGCTCGCCCTGCAGGAACTGTGCGTCCAGGCAGGACTGCCCGAACACCTGGTCACCACCCTGCTGATCGCCGACACGGACGTCTCCGAGGCCGTCGCACGCCTGATCGAGGACGACCGCATCGCCGCCGTCACACTCACCGGAAGCAACCGCGCCGGCGCGGCCGTGGGCTCGGCCGCCGGACGCGCCGCGAAGAAGTCGGTCCTCGAACTCGGCGGCTCCGACGCGTTCGTCGTCCTCGCCGACGCCGACGTCGAGAGGGCCGCCGCGGCCGCGGTGAAGGCCCGCTTCACCAACTCCGGCCAGAGCTGCGTGTGCGCCAAGCGGTTCATCGTCCACCAGAACGTGGCCGACGCCTTCACCGACGCCTTCGTCGCTGCTGTCCAGGCCCTGCAGACGGGAGACCCCCGCAAGCCCGGCACCCAGATCGGCCCGCTCGCCCGGGACGACCTGCGCAAGGCCATCCAGCGGCAGGTCGAGGAGTCCGTCGCCGCCGGCGCCCGCCTGCTTACCGGAGGCAAGCCGCTGCCGGGCGAAGGCTTCTTCTACCAGCCCACCGTCCTGGCCGACACCAAGCCCGGCATGCCGGCCTTCGACGAGGAGACCTTCGGTCCTCTGGCCGCCATCGCCATCGCGGCCGGCGACGACGAGGCCGTCCGGCTGGCCAACGCCACCAGTTTCGGCCTCGGGCTGAGCGTGTGGACCGCCGCGCCGGCACGCGGCATCGAGGTGGCACGCCGCATCACCAGCGGTGCCGCGTTCGTCAATGCGATCGTCGCCTCCGACCCGCGCCTGCCCTTCGGCGGTACCAAGCGCAGCGGTTACGGCCGCGAGCTGGCGAGTGCGGGGATCCGGGAGTTCACCAACACCCGCACCTACTGGGTCAGCGACTGACCAAGGCTCAACCCCCGCACGACCACGACGACCTGTCCGCCCGCCGGCAGACACGTCGTCGTGCTGCCCAAAACCGGCCGTGCACGCCTGGCGACGGTTCGCCGAAGTCGCGCCAATTGATGTTTCGCCACATACCGAGTGAGCGCCGACGGAACCCTGCGCCACCCGCAGTGGACGTCCAGCGGCGGCCGGCAGCCCCGCTTTCTTGCTGTTGATCCGGCAGGCACCACCCTCTACGTCGCCAATCAGGCGACGGACACCATCAAGGCCTTCCAGATCACCGCCGACAAGCATCTGCAGCCCGCCGGGCGGACCGTGACCACCGGGTCGCCCGTCTGCATCGTCTTCCGCACCCGGCGCTGACAACAGGAGAAGGTGTCGCACGGCTCCTTCCCGGTGAAGGTCAAGAGCGATTCGTCTGTGGGCAAGCCCGCGTTGTCGGTGGCGGCTTCAAGGCTGGACGAGACGGACAGCGACGACGGGCAGCTGCTGCGCGGCCGGGTCTGCGGCACAATCCCGGCGGGCCCATTCCGGCCCGATGCCGGGACAGCGCTACGCCGAACTGGGAGGCGGACCCCTGGACGGATTGTTGCTCGACAACACCGGCTGGACGCAGGACGAGATCGGCCAGTTCGGAGGTGCATCTCCGGTATGCCCTCCATGCCGCCACGTGCGGTGTCCGCAGCGTTTGATGACTCCAACCTGGTCGCGGACGCGGCCTGGTCCCCATGGTGCGCCTTGCCGCACGAGGGCGGCTCTCGCGGCTGGTCCGTGAGACCGTACGCATCGAAGGAGCGGACAACAGCGGCGGGGCGAACCCGGCGGCCAAGGTGACGTCGCTGATCGCGGCGATGTGTGCCGGGCCGACAGCATCGAGGACGCCGACCGGATGCGCCACGGGGCGATGCCCGTGCTCTTCGACGGGATCCGCGCCCCGTCGACGCTAGTTCCTCAGCCTGCTCGCCACGCACACCCCGCTGCTGCCCGATGCCGGGCAGGTCGCCTTCATCGACGTCGACTCCACCCACGGGCGCGTGTTCGGCCCCGCCAAGCAGGGCGCCCAGGTCGGCCGGTTCAAGGGCATCCGTACCCTGCAGCCGCTGCTGGCCACGCTCTACACCCCGACCGAACGGCCGGTCATAGCCGCCGTCCGGCTGCGACAGGGCAAGGCGGCCGACTCCCGCGGCGCCAAACGGTTGGTTCGGCTGATCGGCGGGCGGTCGCCCGCACGGGGTCAGGCTGCCTTCTTGCTGATCTCGTCGATGAGGAGGTGCGCGAGCTTCTCGGAGGAGGCCGGGTTCTGGCCGGTGTACAGGTTACGGTCGCTGGTTACGAAGGGAAGCAGCGGCAGTGTGCCCTTGACGTAATCGGCGCCCTCCTCGCGAAGACGGTCCTCCAAGAGCCAACGCGCCTTGCGGGCGAAGCGGTTGAACAGTTCCTCACGGTTGGAGAGCCCTGTCAGTCGGTAACCCTTGAACGGCCAGGTGCCGTCTTCGTTGTGCGCCGCGAGCATCGCCGCCGGGGCGTGGCACAGCAGAGCCAGCGGCCTGCCCGAGGCGAGACGGTCCGTGAGCAGTCGGCCGGAGGTCTCGTCGTAGGCGAGGTCCTCCATCGGGCCGTGGCCGCCGGGGTAGAAGACGATGTCGTAGTCGTCGTGGTCGACGCTCTTCAGGGAAACGGGGTGGTTGAGCTGATTGCTGATCGAGTCAAGGTAGCGCTCGACCGTGCGACGCTTCCACGGTGTGCCTCCGGCGAGGCCGAGGCTGTTGCGGTCGAGGGTGGGCGCGACGCCACCTGGTGTCGCGATGGTGATCTCCCAGCCGGCCTCGGTGAAGATCTTGTGGGGCATCGCCACCTCCTCGGCCCAGTAGCCGGTGGGATGGGTGGTGCCGTCGTTCAGCGTCCAGCGGTCTGCTGCTGAGACCACAAAAAGGATCTTGGTCATCTCTTACTCTCAGTTCGTTGCTTTGCTGTGCCGGACTGGATCGCCCGGCAGATCGTGGAGCGGATGCGTCACCGGAGGGCGCAACCGCTGGGTGAGTGTTTGCCGACGTGTCTGGAAATATCATCTCAGCCCCGGTCGTCCCTGCCATCAGCTTCAGGAGCGATGGCGGGTCGGCCTTACGCGGTGTCAGACAGCTTGTCGAGCATCTCGGCTGCGGCGGGTCCGGCGGAGGCGGGGTTCTGGCCGGTGACCAGGTTGCGGTCGACGATCACGTTCGGGGCCCACGGGTCGCCCTCCTGGTAGTCGGCGCCGATCTCGACCAGGCGGCCCTGGAGCAGCCACTTGGCATTGTCCGCAAGGCCAGTCTGGGTCTCCTCGGCGTTGCTGAAGCCGGTAAGCCGGTAGGCGACGAAGGCGTTGCCGCCGTCGGCCGTGGTGGCGGCCAGCATCGCCGCCGGGGCGTGGCAGACCACGCCAAGCGGCTTGCCCGAGGCGAGGGCGTCGATGAGAAGCCTGCCGGAGGCGGCGTCGACGGCCAGGTCCTCCATCGGGCCGCGGCCCCGGGGAGGTCGACGTCCTCCAGCTTGACAGGATGCTGGATCTCGCTGATCGAGGCGAGGGCGTCCGCCACCTTCTTCGCGCCCTCCTCGCCGCCGTTGGAGTGCGGCGCCGGGCTGCCCTCATCCAGCGGCGGTACGACGCCGCCCGGTAGTGCGCGACGCCGACCTCGTCGTCGGCGGCCGTGAACGCCTGGTACGGGGTCACGGCTTCCTCGGCCCAGAAGCCGGTCGAGCGCTTGGAGCCGAACGCCAGCGTCCAATGGGTGGCGCCGGTCATCACTAAAGGATCTTCGACATGGTGCGGCTTCCTAGAGGCGGGTTGATCGGGCGGCGCCCTGCGGATGCGGGCGCCGGTACCCCGTACTGGTTACTCCACTGGCCGACCATTCAGCCAATGTTGACGCTGTACACATTAGGAGGCGGGAGTGTGCAGTGTCAACATCGGCCGGTGACCGGTACCACCACGGCGATCTGCGGGCGTCGTGCATGAGCGCGGCCCTGGCCATCCTGGAGGAGAGTGATGAAGCCGAGCTGTCGCTGCGCGCGGTCGCGCGCCGGGCGGGTGTGTCGGCCAATGCGCCCTACCGTCATTACCCGGACGAGGGCGCCCTGCTGGCTGCGCTCGGTTCAACGAGTTGCGCGTCCGGCTCGTTGATGCGCAGGATTCGGGGCCCGCTGGGCAGGAGCTCGTCTGCCTGGCCCAGCCGTATGTCCGGTACGCGGTGGAGCACCCCGCCGTGTTCCGGCTCATGTTCAACCGGTCCTGCGATCCGTCGCACTCCGGGGTCAAAGCGGCCGGGGACGCGGCCTGCGCCGTCCTTTCCCCGCACGTCGTCGCAGGCGTACCCCCTGAACTGCACGAGACGCATGTCACCGGATGGTGGTCGCTCGTCCATGGCCTCGCCGCACTGGTCCTTTACGGCAAGATTCCTCGCGACGACGGCGCCATCCAGCAGGTCGACGAGCTGGTACGCAGCACAGTGACCGCCATGAGCCGCCCGTAGCCCACACCCGCGCGAACCACGTCCGCAGTGCGAGGTGGTGACCCCGGAGCAGACCGTGCCGACAGGAACCAGGCGCCGGGACCAGTCGCCGACGTCGGCTGCGGTCCCGGCCGCATCACCTCACTTCCACCCACTTGGACGCTCCTCGCCCACATCGGAGTGTCGCGCGGGCTTGGCCGGGCGGACTTTGGGCGGCGGAGCTGGACGGCAGGTGGCGAAAGATGTCCTCCCGCGCGCGACAGGCGACACAAGCTGATGGTGAGGGCCGGGTCCCCGCCGACGGGAAAGAAGCAACCCCGGAACCTCCGACGGTCCTCGACCTGTGCCGGCGCTGCCGGGCAATGACGCCGCGCGTCGGCCCTGCTCCTGGCGGTGATGGGCCGGCAGCCGCAGTTCAGCGCCGTGTACACGGACATGCCTGCGGTGTCCGCCTCGGCGACGACGGTGATGACCTTGCTGTCACTCTGGCTACGGTGCCGGCCATGCAGTGGAGTTTCTCGGCCCGCCTGGGGCGGGCGTTGGTGCCGGACAGAGAATCTGATGCCCCGTCAGCTATGTGCTCAGCCACGCGGTCCTGCGCCGTGCAGCATGGTGTCGATGACGAGTTGGGCTAGTACGTCCGGGTCCTGTGCGTTCGGATCCTGGTCCGCCCCGGGCTTGTCGAGGGCCTCGCTGAGGAGGGCGTAGTACACCTGTCGCGTCCACTCCAGGTCCGCGTCTGGAGTGATGAGCCCCTCGCCCTGCGCCCGTAGGAGAAGTTCGACGGTGTGGGCGTCGATCTCGGCCCACAGGGCGGCTGCAGCGCTGGTGTGGGTCGCGGCGTGGCTGAGGGTGTACCGCCAGGAGCTCTTGACCCGCAGCACGTTCGCGGTCACCCGGTAGAGCGCGACGAGCGCGGGAGCGGAGGCGGGGCGCGCGTCCTCGATGGCGTCGAGGAGCTGCTGTTTCGCGGAGACGGCGAGCGCCTCCAGCAGCGCCTGCCGGTTCGCGAACCGGCGGTGCACAGTGATCCTGGTCAGTCCCGCCGCCTCGGCGATCTGCTCCATGGAGGCGCCGGCGTCCTGGGCGAGGACCCGCTCGGCCGCCTCCAGAATCGCGCGCACACTGCGCTCGGCATCAGCCCGCAGTGCTCGGCCCATGACTGTCTCCTGTTCCATCGGCTCATGTCTTGACTCTTTGTAGAGGATACATAAACGCTGCACGTTACTAATTATTTGATGCTCTAGTGTTGCGTGTACCTCTAGATCTGATACGTTAGTGAAACCGATTGGGGGTTGCCCCGATCCCCGGAACTCAGGAGCCCACCATGACCACGACCAAGCCGGTAGCCCTCGTGACGGGTGCGTCCTCCGGCATCGGCAAGACGGCCGCCCTGGCGCTGGTGACAGCCGGCTACGAGGTGGTCGGCACCAGCCGCAACACCGCACACGTCACCCCGCTCGGCGGCGTGACCTTCCTCGACCTCGACGTGACCAGCGATACCTCGGTGAGCGCCGCGGTCGGTGAGGTGATCGACCGGTTCGGGCGGATCGACGTCCTGGTCAACAACGCCGGCATCGGCTCCGCGGGCGCCGCCGAGGAGTCCTCCGCCGCCCAGGCGCAGCACCTGTTCGACATCAACGTCTTCGGCGTCATCCGCATGACCAACGCCGTCCTGCCGCACATGCGCGCGCAGGGCAGCGGACGCATCGTCAACATCTCCTCCATCGTCGGGTTCATGCCGCAGCCCTTCATGGCCGTCTACGCCGCCTCCAAGCACGCCGTCGAGGGCTACTCCGAGTCCGTCGACCACGAGGTCCGCGAGTACGGCGTACGCGTCCTGCTCGTCGAACCCGCCTGGACCAACACCGCGTTCGACGCCGCCAGCGTTCGCCCCGACCAGCCCCTGGACGTCTACGCCCAGCGACGGCAGGTCTTCGAGGAGTACATGGCCGGCGCGGTCAGGGACGGCGACGACCCCGCCGTCGTCGCCAAGGAGATCGTCGCGGCGGCCACCGATGCCAAGCCCAAGCTGCGCTACACCGCCGGCGCCATGACCGGACGCGTCCACACCATGCGCCGCATCGTCCCCGCCCGCATGTTCGACCAACAGCTGCGCAAACTCAACCACCTGCCCGCCTGACCACTTCCAGAAGGCGCCCACGAGACACAACGAAAGGCAGCGAAGCCCGCCATGAGCACCTTTCTGGCAGACACGGCCGAGAATCTCACCGTCGAAGGTCCTTCCGCGACGTTCACCTACCGCCGCATCGGCCCGCGCGGCGGCATCCCCCTGGTCCTGCTGGGCCGGGTGCGGGGAACCATCGACTGGTGGGACCCCGAGCTCCTGGACCACCTCGCCGCCGCCCACGACGTGATCGTGTTCGACAACGTCGGCACCGGCTACACCACCGGCACCCCGGCCGACTCCGTCGAGGGACTCGCCGACGGCGCCGTCGAGTTTCTCGACGCCCTCGGCCTCACGCAGGTCGACCTGCTCGGCTGGACGCTGGGCGGCACCGTCGCCCAGCACATCGCCCGCACCCGGCCCGACCTGGTCCGCAAGCTGGTCGTGGCGGCCGCCAACCCCGGCGGCACGGTGCCCGGCGCTCCCGACCCGGACCCCAGGGTGCGGGCCACCATGACCAAGCCCGAGGTCACCGGCGACGACCTGGTGTTCCTGTTCTTCCCCGAGACCGAGACGGGGCGCGCCGCCGGGTACGCGCACCTTGCCAGGGTGGCCACCCGGCTGGCCACCGGCATCCCCGACGTGTCCGAGGCGGCGGCCATGGGTCAGATCGCCGCGATCGCGAAGGACGCAGCGATCCCCTTCGACCAGGTGCGAGCGGACCTGGAGAGCATCAGGCAGCCTGTCCTGTACGCCACCGGCATGCAGGACGCGATGATCCCCGCCCTGGCCTCGTACACCGCCGTCCAGCACCTCGCCGACGCCACGCTCGTCGCCTACAGTGACGCCGGCCACGCCTTCCTGTTCCAGCACGCCAAGGACTTCGCCGCCCAGGTGACGACCTTCCTCGCCAACTGAGCAACGCCGCGAAACAGCCAAAATAGGAGATTCGTCGTGCAGTCGACCAGCGTCCCGGCGCGCCGGGAGGTCACACCGCTGGAGTTGTTCTTCGACCTGGTCTACGTCTTCGCGATCGGCCAGCTGTCGCATCAGCTGCTGGCCCACCCGACGTGGACCGGCGCCGCTCAGACGCTCGTGCTCTACCTCGCCGTCTACGCCGCGTGGGCCTACACCACCTGGGCGGTCACCCTCGTCCCGGCCGAGGACCCGAGGACCCGGCGGATGCTGCTGGCGGTCATGTTCGTCGGGCTGTTCATGAACGCCGCCATCCCACGTGCCTTCGGTGACGCAGGGTGGTTCTTCGTGGTCACCTTCCTGCTGATTCACCTCGGCCGGACGGTGTGGCTGCTCAGGGCGGGCCTCGACCGGCGTGAGCAGGAGCATTGGCGCCGGGTCCTGGTCTGGTTCGCCGCGGCCGCCCCCTTCTGGCTGGCCGGCGCGGCGGTCGACGGCGGCGCACGCTTGGCATGGTGGGCCGCGGCGACCCTGATCGAGCTGGCGGGCACCTGGACGGCGCATCCCCTGCCCGGCCGCAGGCTGGACTCCCGGCAGGTCGGCTTCGCCGGGGGACATCTACTGGAGCGCGGCCGCCTGTTCATGATCGTCGCGTTCGGTGAGGCGATCCTGACCACCGGCACGGCGCTCACCGCGGCGCCGTACGAGCCTATGACTCTGCTGACCAGCGGCGTGGCTCTCGCCGGCACGGTCGCGTTGTTCTGGCTGTTCTTCAGCCGCTCCGAGCACATCGTGCGCCACTACGAGCGGACCGAGGACCCCATACGGGCCGGGCGCAGCGGCGTCTACAGCCTCATGGTCTCCGTCGCCGGGATGATCGCCGCAGCCGCGGGTGACGAACGCGTCATCGCGCACCCGGCCCATCACGCAGGCATCACCACGAACCTGCTGCTGTACGGCGGCCCGGCCCTCTTCATCGCGGCGCAGACATGGCACGGCAGAACCCTGTTCGACGACCTGCCCCGGGTGCGGCTGGTCGCGATGTCCGCTCTGATCGTCGGATGCGCGGTCACGTCAGCGGCCCCGGCCTCCCTGTCGGCCGTCATCGCCGCCGCGATCGTCGTCACTCTGGCCGTGTTCGAAGAGCGCCGTCCGTCCGGGGACGCCAATCCGCAGCCGATCTCGTCAGGCCGCCCACGTCCCTGACCTACGGCACCACTGCGGCCGGCCCACGATCCCGGCCAGGAACAACGACAGGCCGTCGGGTGAGACGCGAGTACGCCTTCCCGATCTGCCGCATTCGTCATATCCGTCCATCACCTAGGAGCTATTCATGGACTTCCCCACCAGCGATGTCCTCGCCACCGGTGCCGACCGGCGTCCGGGCCGGGACCTCACCGCCCGGTTCCTCCGCTGCGGGCACGGCTTCCACGCTGGTGCCCGCACCCCCGACCGGCTCTACGAGGGAGGGACACCATGGCGGAGGCCGGTGTGCTGATCTGTGACGACCAGGAGTTGATGCGGGCCGGCCTGCGCATGGTGGTGGACAGCCAGTCGGACCTCACGGTCGTCGGCGAAGCCGGGGATGGCGAGACGGCCGTGGCGCAGGCGCTCACGCTGCGCCCGGACCTCGTTCTCATGGCCGTGCGGCTGCCGGGCTTGGACGGCATCTCGGCCACCGCACAGGTATGCGCCGCACTGCCTGGGACACAAGTCGTGGTCATCACCGCCTGCGACCGCGACGAGTACGCCTACGCGGCCCTGCGTGCCGGAGCCAGTGGCTTCCTTCTCAAGGACACGCCGACCGCCGAGATGCTCGTCGCCATCCGCGGCGTGTTGCGCGGCGACATGATGATCGCCTCCTCGGTGACCCGGAGGCTGATCGACCGGTATGTCACGGGCGCCATCGCTCCCCTCACCGACCAACGCCTCGGCGTACTGACCGACCGCGAGCGTGAGGTGCTGGCGCTGGTCGCCCGCGGGCTGAACAACACGGAGATCGCCGAGAAGCTGCTGCTCGGCGAGACCACCGTCAAGACCCACGTAGCCCGCATCCTCACCAAACTCCACATCCGCGACCGGATAGAGGCCGTCGTTATGGCCTACGAGAGCGGACTGGTTCGCCCTGGCGGATGACACGGTCGGGCGCCCGGGATGACTCCCGACGACGCAGCCGCTGCCTAGCTTCAGAGCATGTCGATCATGCGCGAGTTTCTCCGCAGCCTCCGACTCACCGGCGCCATCGCGCCCGGTTCCCCCGCACGAGCCCAGGCCATGACCGCCGGTCTGAACTCTTGCACCGCGCCGACGTCGTGGCGGAGCTTGGGTCCGGCACCGGCGCGATTACCGGAACGATCCTGCGGCAGCCGGCCCCGGGCCCGCGGCTGATCGCGGTCGAGTTCAACCCGGGTGTTTTGCCCGCCGGCTCGCGGACCGGTACGCCGATGACAGCCCGTCGAGGTGGTCCAGCGCAGCACCGAGGACCCGGCGACGCTCGTCCCTTCCCGCACGCCAAGGACTCACCGTCCAGAGGACCAACGTCCTCACCGGCTGACGAACGTCAGCCGGAACCAGACCCCGCACCCATCCCCCTCAGTACTGGAGCACAGCATGACCCAGCACGGCATGTTCACGATCGAGACCCTGGCACCGAAGATCCGCAAGGTCACCTTCTCGAATCCGCCCGTCAACGTCGTCGGCGCGGACACCGTCGTCCAACTGCTCGATGTCGTGAACGAGTTGAGCCGGGACGAGGAAGTTCAGGTCGTCGTCTTCGACAGTGGCACGCCCGGATACTTCTACAACCACGCCGATCTCGCCCAGGTGCCCGACCTTCTGGCGCTGAACAACGCGGACGGGACTCCGACATGGGTCGAGCTCGTCACCCGCCTGTCCAGCGCCCCGTTCATCAGCATCGCCTCCATTCGCGGGCGCACCCGGGGCGGAGGGGACGAGATCACCCTGGCCTTCGACCTGCGGTACGCCAGCCGTGAGGAAGCGGTCTTCTGCCAGCCCGAGGTCGCGATCGGGATCGTCCCCGGTGGTGGCGGCAGCGACCGTCTGGCCCGGCTGCTGGGGCGGGACCGGGCACTCGAAGCGGTCCTCACCAGCCAGGACTACGACGCCGATACGGCCGAGCGGTACGGGTGGGTGACCCGGGCCGTCCCCGACGCCGAACTCGACGACTTCGTCGGCGGCGTAGCAGCACGCATCGCGTCCTTCGACAAGGAGTCCGTCCTGGGCGCCAAGGCACAGATCAACCGGTCGACCCTGCCGCCGGTGGCCGACCTGCGCGCCTCCTGGGCGGACTTCGCCGAGTCGGTCACGTGGCCGGGATTCCAGGCCCGCGTGCCGCAGCTCGGCAAGCTCATCGCCGAGATCGGCGTCGAGGAGATCGAGCGGAACCTGGGCGACTACCTCGGCATCGCGAACCAGCAGGCATAGCCGGCGCCGACGTCCTCGGGGCGAGGAGGACCTTGATGAGCAGGGACCGTGTCCCGCCCGTCGGCACATCCGTGTCGGCAGCGGACCGACTGCCAGGCGGCAGGGACAGCCACCAGGCAGGAAACGGCAGAGGAACTGCCGTACGGCGCAGAGAACTTCTGACGCTGACGGCGATGTGCCTGGGCGTGATGATGACGTTCCTGCTCGTCACCGCCACGATCTCGGCACTGTCGGCGATCCAGGACGATCTGCACGTCGGCCCGGGTGCACTGATCTGGATTCCCAGCGCGTACACGCTGGTCGTGGCCAGTCTGGTGCTGTCGGCCAGCACCCTGGGCAATCTCCTGGGCCGCAAGAGGATGTTCTGCGTCGGCGTGGTGATCATGATCGCGGGAGGCGTGCTGGCCGCGACCGCCGACACCACTGCCATGGTGATCGTCGCGCAGTTGGTCTCCGGTGTCGGCGGCGCGCTGATCCTGCCCAACAGCCTGGCCGTGCTGGGCGCGTCCTTCGCCGATCCGCGGCGGCGGACCGAGGTGATCACCGTGTGGGCGGCGTCGTCGGGCATCGGCCTGGCCGTCGGCCCGCTGCTCGCCGGTGTCCTGCTGGACCGTTTCAGCTGGCACGCGGTGTTCGTGTCGAACCCCGTCCTGGGTGTGATCACGCTCCTGGTCGCGGTCCCGTTCGCCGCGGAGTCCCTGGCCCCCGAAGGCCGTCTGGACGTGACCGGCGCACTGCTGGGCACCGTCACGATCGCGAGTGTCGTGTACGCGCTCATCCAGGGCGGCCAGGACGGGTACACGGCCGGTCCCGTCATCGCCGCCTGGTTCGCGGCAGCGGTCGGCGCGGTGGTGTTCGTCGCCGTCGAGCTGCGGGTGGCGGCGCCGATGCTCGACGTGCGCCTGTTCGCCTCGCGCTCGTTCAGTGCCGTGATGGTCATCGCCGCGGTGTCGCTGTTCGGCTTCACCGGCGTGGCCGTCCTCGTGGTGATGTTCTACAACAACGTCCAGCAGCTGAGCGCCCTGGACACCAGCTGGCGCATGCTGCCCCTGTTCGGCGTCTACGTCGTCTCGGCTTTCCTCACCGGCAGAGTGATCCGCCGTACCGGCTTCAAGGCGCCCCTGACGGTCGGTCTGCTGCTCGGCGCGCTCGCCGTCCTCGGTCTGACCACGGTCGCCGCGGACACCCCCTACCACCGAGTCTGGCCGCTGTTCGCCCTGTTCGGGGCCGCATGCGGCATGGTCATCTCGCCCAGCACGGCCGCCGCGCTGGTCAGCGTCGCCCCTGAACGCGCGGGCATGGTCTCCGGCGCGGTCAACACCGCCCGGCAGGTCGGCGCGGTCATGGGCACCGCGCTGCTCGGCTCGCTGTTCACCGGCCGCGTCACCGCGGACCTGCCCCACCAGCTCGCCGCGCACGGCGTCCCCGCCGCCGCCCGCGCACCCGTCGAGCAGGCCATCGCCTCCGGGACGACCAGTACCACGGCGCCGCCCGACGCTGTCCGCGCGGCGATCGAGGACGCCTTCACCTCCGGCGTGCACGCGGGTCTGGTCGTCGTCGCCGCGGTCTTCTTCGCCGCCGCTGTGCTCGCCCTGACCTCCGTACACAACCGCCCCCACCAGAACGGAACGCAGATGTCCACCCCCACGACCACCCCCGCCACCTCATGACTACGCAACCCACGCCCCAGCACAGGACCTACACCTGGTCCGACCCCCGCCCGATCGTCGAGGCCGTCCAGCGGCTGAGCGGCCTAGAGGTGCTCCAGGACATCGGCAAGGGAACGCTGCCCGCCCCTCCGGCCATAGCAGCCCTCGGCATCGAGCTCATCGAGGTCGAACCGGGCCGCGCCATCTTCGAGTTGACCCCCGCGGGATGGCATTACAACGCGCTCGGCACCGTCCACGGCGGCGTCCTCGCGACCCTCGCCGACAACGCACTCGGCGCCGCCGTCTACACCCGCCTCTCCGCCGGAACCGGCTACACCACACAGGGCATCAACATCACCTTCCTGCGCCCGGTCACCATCGACACCGGCCCCGTCCGCTGCGAAGGCACCGCCCTGCACGTCGGCCGACGTACCGCCTACGCCACCGCCACCGTCACCGACCTCACCGGCAGGCTGCTCGCCCACGCCACCACCAACTGCCAGATCTTCCCGGCCGGCGGCGAGCGGCCCGCGCGCACGGGTCAGCACGCGGCCCAGGGCACCGGTCCGATCGCCTGACCCGCCATTGACCGTCGGCTGCCAGACACGCCCCCCGCCCCGATTCGACCAGTACTCCTTCCCCCATTCATCACCTGCACCAAATCGCCAGGAGCATTCTCGTGGACCTCTCCACCAGCACCGTCTTCGTCACCGGAGCCAACCGCGGCCTCGGCCACGCACTCGCCACCGAACTGCTCAGCCGGGGCGCGACCGTCTACGCCGGTGCCCGCAACCCCGACCAGGTCGACCTGCCCGGTGCCACGCCGATCGCGCTCGACATCACCGACCCCGCATCCGTCGCGGCCGCCGCCAAGGCCACGGGCGACGTCACTGTCCTGATCAACAACGCCGGCATAGCCACCGGCGGCAACCTGCTCACGGGCGACCTGGACAACATCCGCCTGGAGATGGACACCAACTATCACGGCACCCTCTCTGTGGTCCGGGCCTTCGCACCGCAGATCGCGGCCAACGGCGGCGGCGCGATCCTGAACGTCCTGTCCGTCGTGGCCTGGTACAGCTCCCCGCAGCTCGGCGGCTACTGCGCCGCCAAGTCCGCCCAGTGGTCGCTCACCAACGCCTTGCGCGTCCAACTCGCCGACCAGGGCATCCGGGTGGCCGGACTGCACGTCGGCGGCATGGACACCGATATGTCCCGGGAGCTGGACGGGCCCAAGATCGCCCCCGCCGACGTCGCCCGGCTCGCCGTCGACGGTCTCGCTGAGGGCGCCTACGAGATCCTCGCGGACGACATCAGCCGCCAGGTGCTCTCCGGTCTGTCCGGAGGTGTCGCCGCGCTGTACCCGCAACTGCCCTGACCCGGCAGTCCTCCGCACGCCGATGAGTGAGAACACCGACCCCTCCACCCAAACCGCCGCCGAACGAAGAGAGTGGCCATGTCCACCGAGCTTCCCGAGTCATACGGTTCTCCCCCTGACGGGCCTGCGTCGGCCCCGTCCCGACGAACGTTCATCGCCACGACGACCGCCGTCGGTGGGGCCGTGATGGCGGGCGGCCTGGTCGCGGGAGCCTCTTCGTCCGGCGCCGCGGAGGCGTCCGCCGCCGAAGCTCCGCCCAGCGGTCGAGTGTCGCTGACCGTGAACGGCGAGCGGCACACCGTCACGGTCGACAACCGGACCTCACTGCTGGACCTGTTGCGCGAGCACTTCGCTCTGCCCGGCACGAAGAAGGGCTGCAACGCCGGTGCCTGCGGCGCCTGCACGGTCCACGTCGACGGGCACCGGGTCAACTCCTGCCTGACGCTGGCCGTGCGCCTGGAAGGCGCCGAGGTCACCACCATCGAGGGCCTGGCCGACGGCGACCGACTGCACCCGTTGCAGGCGGCGTTCGTCGAGCAGGACGCCTTCCAGTGCGGGTTCTGCACACCGGGTCAGATCATGTCGGGCGTCGGCTGTATCGAGGAGGGCCACACCGGTTCGCCGGAGGAGATCCAGGAGTGGATGAGCGGCAACATCTGCCGCTGCGGCTGCTACGTGAAGATCGTGCGGGCAGTCGAGCAGACCGCCCGCGGGAAATGAGGCTCGGCCACCATGTATCCCTTCTCCTTCACGAAGGCCGCGGACACCCGGAGCGCGCTCGCGGCCGGGCAGCGCGGCGGGCGCTACATAGCCGGCGGCACCACTCTGGTCGACCTGATGCGCGAGACGGTCGAACGCCCGGACACGCTCGTCGACATCAGTGATCTGCCGCTGCGGGACGTGACCGTCACCGAACGCGGCGGCCTGCGTATTGGTGCGTTGGTGCGGATGGCCGAGGCCGCCGCCCACCCCAAGGTGCGCACCACCTACCCGGTCATCTCCCAAGCGCTGGAACTGAGTGCGTCGGCGCAGCTGCGGAACATGGCCACGATCGGCGGCAACATCATGCAGCGCACTCGGTGCACGTACTTCCGTGATGTGACGGCCGCCTGCAACAAGCGCGAGCCGGGCAGCGGGTGCGCGGCGCTCGAAGGCTTCAACCGCACCCACGCGATCCTCGGCACGTCCGACGCCTGCGTGGCCACGCACCCGTCCGATGTCGCCGTGGCCTTCGCGGCGCTGGAGGCGACCGTGCACCTGATGAACCCGAACGGGCAGGAGCGCAGCGTCGCCTTCGCCGACTTCCTGCTCAAGCCCGGCGGCACCCCCAGTCGCGAACAGGCCCTGCGGCAGGGTGAGTTGATCACAGCGGTGGAGATCCCGGCCCTTCCCCGTCCGCTGAAGTCGGGCTACCTGAAGGTCCGCGACCGGCAGTCCTACGAGTTCGCCCTCACCTCCGCGGCCGTCGCCCTGCACATCCGCGGCGGGGTGATTCGGGAGGCGAAGGTCGCCGCCGGGGGAGTGGGCACCGTGCCGTGGAAGCTGCCCGCGGTCGAGCGGCACCTCATCGGCGAACGCCCCTCGAAAGCCCTGTGGACAGCGGCCGCGGAGCGGTCGGCGGACGGAGCCCGGCCCCTGCGGCACAACCGCTTCAAGGCCGACCTCCTCAAACGCACAATCGAACGCCAGCTGCGCATCGTAGGAGGCACCGCATGAGCCCGCAGCCACAGGCAGCCGTCGGCGCCCCGCTGTCCCGAGTGGACGGCCGCCTGAAGGTCACCGGGAAGGCGCGGTACGCCGTCGACCACCACATCGAAGGAGCCGTACACGCCGTCATCGTCGACAGCAGCATCGGCCGGGGCCGCATCACCGGAATCGACACCCGCGCCGCCCTCGCCCACTCCGGCGTCCTGAAGGTGATCAGCCACCTCAATGCTCCCAAGTTGCCCTATCAGCGCAACCCGCTCCCGGTCGCTCCACCCGGCGAGCGGCTGCACGTCTTCCAGGACGACAAGGTCCTCTTCCACGGGCAGCCGGTCGCCGCCGTGGTGGCCACCACACTGGAGGCCGCCCAGCACGGCGCCACTCTGGTGAAGGTGGCCTACGACGCCGAGCAGCCGTCGACCGACATGGCCGACGCACCGGCAGGCGAGCCCCAGACATACGCCCGGGGTGACGCGGACAAGGCGCTGAACTCGGCTGCCGTCCGCATGGAGATGACCTACCACCTGGCCCGCAACAACCACAACGCGATGGAACCGCACGCCACCACGGCCCGCTGGGACAGCGGGAAGCTCACCGTGTGGGACAAGACCCAGTGGGTGTTCGGCACCCAGATAGAACTCGCCACGGTGTTCGGGGTGGCGCCGGAGTCGGTGCGTGTCATCTCGCCGTTCGTCGGAGGCGGCTTCGGCAGCGGACTGCGGGCCTGGCCGCACGTCACCATCGCGGCGCTCGCCGCCCGAGAGACGAAACGCCCCGTCAAACTTGCCCTGACGCGCAGGCAGTTGTACTTCGGAACCGGTTTCAGGCCCGCGTACGAGTACACGCTGCGCCTGGGCAGCGACCGGCGCGGACGCCTGACCGCCATGACCCACGACGTGCGCGCCGAGACGTCGTCGTACGAGACGTTCATGGAGTCCGTCCTGACCCCGGGCCAGATGCTGTACAGCATGCCCAACGTCAGCCAGGAGTACCGGACGGTACCCCTGGACGTGCACACCCCGCTGTTCATGCGCGGCCCCGGGTACACCACCGCCTCGTACGCCATCGAGTCGGCGATGGACGAACTCGCGCACAAGCTGGGCATCGACCCGATCGAGCTGCGGCGGCGCAACGAACCGAGCGAGGACGAGTCGTCGGGGCTGCCGTTCTCCACCCGCAAGCTGCGCGAGTGCTACGCCGTCGGCGCCCGCGAGTTCGGCTGGCACCGCCGCAATCCCACACCGCGCTCCACCCGGGACGGTGACTGGCTGATCGGCACCGGCATGGCCACCGGTGTCTACGACACCGCCCGCAACGACGCGTCGGCGTCGGTCCGGCTGGACGCCGACGGCACCGCGCTGATCCAGTCCGCGGCCAGCGACATGGGCCCGGGCACCTACACCTCCAACACGCAACTCGCTGCGGACGCCCTCGGCCTGCCCATGGGCAGCGTGACCTTCCGCCTGGGCGACTCGCTCATGCCGCCCGCCCCGCCGCACGGCGGCTCCTGGACCATGGCGAGCGTCGGATCGGCCGTCCAGGACGGCTGCGACAAGCTGCGGAAGCAGGCTGTCAAACTCGCCGTCGAGGACGAAAAATCGCCGCTGCACGGCGTCGACCCCGACACTGTCGTGGTCCGCGCCGGCCGGCTGCACGTGAAGCACACCCCCGCACGCGGCGAGACCTATCGGCAACTCCTGACCCGCAACAAACGCACCCACCTGGAAGCAATGGGCTCCTTCACCCGCCCAACGGGACCGGAACGGCACTCCCTGTTCGCCTACGGCGCGGTGTTCGCCGAGGTCGCTGTCGACGCCCGGCTGGGTCTGGTGCGGGTACGGCGGATGCTCGGCGTGTACGACGCGGGCCGCATCATCAGCCCCAAACTCGCCGACAGCCAGGCCCTGGGCGGCATGGTCGGCGGCATCGGGCAGGCCCTCCTGGAGCACACGGTCACCGACCACCGCGACGGCCGCATCGTCAACGCCGACCTGGCCAACTACCTCGTCCCCGTCAACGCCGACGTCCCCGCACTGCGGGCGATCTACCTCGACGGCGACGACCGCGAGGCCGACCCCATCGGCGTCAAGGGCCTGGGGGAGATCGTGCAGGTCGGGGTGGCACCGGCCATCGCCAACGCGGTCTTCCACGCCACCGGCCGCCGTATCCGCGAACTCCCCATCACCGCGGAGGCCCTGCTCTGAGCACCAGCCTCCCTGGGGTGCCCCTCCGGCCGTCCGGCGGTAGCTGAGCGACCTGCCGCCGGACACCAGGGCCGTCGCCGTGTCACCTCTCCCGCGCCGACACGGCGGCGGCCCGCCCGAAACCGTCCCCTATGGAGACCCGTCCATGCTGAACATCGCAGACACACTGTACGCCTGGTGCCGCGAGGGCCGCCCCTTCGCCCTCGCCACCGTCGTCCAGGTCAGCGGCAGCGCACCCCTGCCACCCGGCACCGCGCTCGCCGTCGACGCCGACGGCACGGTGGTCGGCAGCATCTCGGGCGGCTGCGTGGAGGGAGCCGTCTACGAGCTGTGCCGGCAGATGCTTCAGGACGGTGGCGGCCCGGCACGCGCCCGGTTCGGCTACTCCGACGACGACGCCTTCGCCGTCGGCCTGACCTGCGGCGGCGAGATCGACGTCCTGGTCCAACGCGTCGAGCCGGCACGCCTGCCCCACCTGGCCGCCGCCCTGGAAGAAGCAGTACGGGGCAGACCCGCCGCCGTGGCCCACGTCGTCGACGGCCCCGACGAACTCCTCGGCCGCACCCTCACCCTCCTCGGCGACGGCAGTACGTACGACGGCACCATGGGCGGCGAGAACGAGGACCGGGCGGTCGTGGCACGGGCCCGCGCCCTGCTGAGAGCGGGACGCACTGCCAGAATCGACGTCGGCGGGGGCCCCGACACCTGCCGCGAACGCATGTCCGTCCTCGTCCACACCCATGCCGCCCCGCCCCGCATGCTGATCTTCGGCGCCGTCGACTTCGCCGCCGCGCTGAGCCAGGCCGGGAGCTTCCTCGGTTACCGCGTCACCGTCTGCGACGCCCGCCCCGTCTTCGCGACCGCCGCCCGCTTCCCGCACGCCGACGAGGTCGTCGTCGACTGGCCCCACCGCTACCTCGCGGCTACCGAGACCGACGCCCGCACCGCGATCTGCGTTCTCACCCACGACGCCAAGTTCGACATCCCGCTCCTGCGCCTGGCCCTCGGCGTCCCCGTCGGATACGTCGGCGCGATGGGCTCCCGCCGCACCCACGACGACCGCAACCAGCGGCTGCGCGAAGCCGGCGTCACGACAGCGCAACTCGCCCGCCTCAACTCCCCGATCGGACTCGACCTCGGCGCCCACACCCCCGAGGAAACAGCCATCTCCATCACCGCGGAGATCATCGCCCACAGCCACCGGGCCACCGGCCTGCCCCTGTCCCACGGCACCGGGCCCATCCACCACTCCGGCCCGACGGCGCCATTACCTGACGAACCATCAATTAGTTTTCGAATGAGGTGAGTTGATGGCTCTGCGGCCGGTGGCGCTGAACGTCGCGTGCCGCGTCCTGCTCGACCTCGACGCCCAGGCCTCCGGTACGGCCGGCCGTCAGCCGGCTGACAGCTGCGGACTGCCGCCACCGCGTGTCTGGCCTCCTGGCCGGCCCCGCCGCCTTGGCGATCTGCTCCACAGGTGCCGACGTCCCGGGCGAGGATCCGCTCCGCAGCCTCCGAAATCGCGCGTCTCCCGTCCGGTTAGCGCGTCTCCTGCACCCAGTAGGGGATGCGTGTGCGTTACGCATCACCAATTATTTGATGCTCTCATGTTGCGGGTATCCCTAGATCTGATACGTTAGTGAAACCGATTGGGGGTTGCCCCGATCCCCGGAACTCAGGAGCCCACCATGACCACGACCAAGCCGGTAGCCCTCGTGACGGGTGCGTCCTCCGGCATCGGCAAGACGGCCGCCCTGGCGCTGGTGACAGCCGGCTACGAGGTGGTCGGCACCAGCCGCAACACCGCACACGTCACCCCGCTCGGCGGCGTGACCTTCCTCGACCTCGACGTGACCAGCGATACCTCGGTGAGCGCCGCGGTCGGTGAGGTGATCGACCGGTTCGGGCGGATCGACGTCCTGGTCAACAACGCCGGCATCGGCTCCGCGGGCGCCGCCGAGGAGTCCTCCGCCGCCCAGGCGCAGCACCTGTTCGACATCAACGTCTTCGGCGTCATCCGCATGACCAACGCCGTCCTGCCGCACATGCGCGCGCAGGGCAGCGGACGCATCGTCAACATCTCCTCCATCGTCGGGTTCATGCCGCAGCCCTTCATGGCCGTCTACGCCGCCTCCAAGCACGCCGTCGAGGGCTACTCCGAGTCCGTCGACCACGAGGTCCGCGAGTACGGCGTACGCGTCCTGCTCGTCGAACCCGCCTGGACCAACACCGCGTTCGACGCCGCCAGCGTTCGCCCCGACCAGCCCCTGGACGTCTACGCCCAGCGACGGCAGGTCTTCGAGGAGTACATGGCCGGCGCGGTCAGGGACGGCGACGACCCCGCCGTCGTCGCCAAGGAGATCGTCGCGGCGGCCACCGATGCCAAGCCCAAGCTGCGCTACACCGCCGGCGCCATGACCGGACGCGTCCACACCATGCGCCGCATCGTCCCCGCCCGCATGTTCGACCAACAGCTGCGCAAACTCAACCACCTGCCCGCCTGACGGCCGGCCCGCATACCCACACAGCCAATCGGTGACCCTGCGTCTGACCGACCGCGAGCGTGGGGTGCTGGCTCTGGTCGCATGCGGGCTGAACAACACGGAGATCGCGGGGAAGCGGTTCCTCGGCGAGACCACGGTCAAGACCCACGCACCGCTCATCCTCGCCAAACCACGCGTCCGCGACCGGATGGAGGCCATCGTGTTGGCCTCCGAGAGCGGACCGGTTCGCCCTGGCGGATGACACGGTCGGGCGCCCGGGATGACGCCTGACGACACAGCCGTTGCCTAGCTTCTGGGCATGTCGATCATGCGGGAGTTCCTTCACCGCCCCCGGCTCACCGGCGTCGTAGCTCCCAGCTCCCCCACACTCGCGCAGGCCAGGACCTCAGGTCCGGATCCGATCGGAAAGTCACCGGACCCATCGGAGTCTTCAGCCCCATACGGCGGCGGGCCCGGCTCGACGAAGTCGCCGGGTCAGGGATAGCTCCACTTCACTTCCGCGCGCCCCGCAGAACATCCGTACACGGAGCACACGGCAGGTTCAACGCGCCGGGGAAGACCTCCGGCCCGACCCAAGGAATTGGCATGTCCTCAATCAATCGTCGTACCCGTGTCTCCCGGCGCACAGCCGTGGTGTTGGCCGGCGTGTCGGTCGTCGCGGCTGTCGCCGCCACGGCACCGAGCATGGCCAGTGCCGTGAGTGACAGCTCCAGCAGCACGCGGCACTCGGTCACCCGGACGCAGAACGCGGAGAGCGCCAGCACCGCCCCCAACCTGCGCGTCACGGCCGCCAACGGCGTCACCTACCAGTACCGTCGCTTCGGCCACCCTGGCGCCGGCAGCGTGCCCCTGGTCTTCCTGCAGCACTTCCGCGGCACCCTCGACAGCTGGGACCCCAAGCTCATCGACACCATCGCCGCCAAGCGCGAGGTCATCCTCGTCGACAACGTCGGCGTCGGCGGTTCCACCGGCACCACCCCCAGCACCGTGCAGCAGATGGCCTTGGATGCCATCGAGTTCATCGACGCCCTCAAGCTGCCTCGCTACGACGTGTTCGGGTTCTCCCTCGGCGGCGAGGTCGCCCAGGAGGTCGCGCTGCGCCGTCCCTGGCAGGTCCGCCGTGTCGTCCTGGCCGGGACCGGTCCCCAGGGTGGGGTGGACCAGCGCGCGTCCGACCCCAAGATCCTGGGCAGCGCGCTGAGCGACAACCCCGGCCCCGCCGACTACCTCTTCCTGTTCTTCAAGAACACCCCCTCCAGCCAGGCCGCGGGGAGGGAGTTCCTGCAGCGCCTCGGCCAGCGCACCACCGACCACGACGCCCCCTCCAGCCTGGCCACCCGTGACCGCCAGATGACCGCGTGGTCGGAGTGGGGCATCCCCGACAAGTCGAAGCTGGTGCGTCTGAAGGCTCTCTTCCAGCCCACCCTGGTCGCCGACGGGGAGAGCGACATGCTGATGCCCGCCAAGAACTCCCACCTGCTGGCCAAGTACCTCCCAAACGACCAGCTGCACATCTACCCGGACGCCGGCCACGGCTTCCTCTACCAGTACGCCGTCAAGTTCGGCACCGAGGTGAACACGTTCCTCGACCGCTGACCACACGTCCGCCGCGCGACGGTCGCCCGCACCGACAGGAACGGTGACCGCCGCGCGGCGGAGTTTCGGACCAGCTGTATCTTCTCGCGACAGAACAGGGAAATGACTTCCATCGAGAACTACACCGTCACCGTGCTGGACCGGCTGAAGGCGACCGGCAGCCGGGATGCGATCGTCTCCGGGACGCGCCGGATCAGCGGCACGGAGGCCGTCGACACGATTCTCCGGTACGCCGCAGCGCTGAGGGACACCAAGCTGGGGGACGGTGACGGGGTCGCCCTCTTCGTGAAGAACTCGCCCGAAGCTGTGCTGCTGATGCTGGCCGCGCACTTCGCGGGCTGTCGGCTGGTCTTCGTACCGCCCGAGCCCGGCAACAGCGAGCTGGAAGCCTTCATCCAACGCGCCCAGATCAAGGCGCTGTTCTTCGATCCCGCCTTCGAGGAGCGGGCCGGGCAGATCACCAGCCGCGTCGATGTCCCGCACGTCTTCAGTATCGGCCGGTCGTCGTCGGCGACGGACTTCCTCGCCGCCGTCCCGGACACCACCGACCTCGTGCCGCACAAGGCAGCCGACGGCCGCCATGTCGCGACGCTGCTCTACACCGCCGGCACCACCGGGACACCCAGGCTGGTCACGCACCGCAGCGGTTACTACGAGGCGCTGACCCGGGTGTCGGGCAGGTACGGCGACGAGGTCTCAGCCGAACCCAAGTGGCTCGTCTGCACATTGACGACGCACACCAGTGGCCACCTTGCCTTCCTCATCGGCACCTTGACCGGTGCCACAGTCATCCTGCTGAGGACATTCGACGCCGGCACCGCCCTGTCCGTGATGCGGAGCGAGCGGGTCACCTCGATGATGGCGGTGACGCCGATGCTGTACGAGCTTCTCGACCATCCGGACTGTCCCGCTGAGGGTTTCCCGTCGCTGAGAACCCTCTTCTATACCGGCGTGGCCGCGGCTCCCGCCCGGCTACGGCAGGCACTCGGACGTTTCGGTCCCGTGCTGTACCAGATCTACGGTGCCTCCGAGAACGGCCTGGTCGCCGAACTCACGCCGCAGGAACACGACCTGACCCGGCCCGACTCTCTGGCCAGCTGCGGGCGTCCGCGCCCCGGAGCCGAGGTCGAGCTGCGGGACACAGACGGCAGACCGGTGCCGGTCGGGCAGGTCGGTGAACTGTACGTGCGCAGCGGTACCGTCATGGAGGGCTACTGGAACGACCCTGAGCGCACGGCCGAAGTCCTGGGCGCCGACGGCTGGTTCCGCAGCGGTGACCTGGCCCGCCAGGATGACCAGGGGTACCTGTACCTGGTCGACCGGGTGAAGGACATCATCGTGACCGCGCGGACCGCCGGTAATGTCTACTCCCGCCTGCTCGACGATTTCCTGATCTCGCTCCCCGAGGTGAAAGACGCGGCCACCATCGGCCTGACCGGGGAGGACGGCGGAGAGAGGGTGCACGTGGTCCTCGTGCCGCAGGACCCTGCCCGTGTCCCGGACCCCGACGTGCTGACCCGCCAGATCACTCATGCGCTCGGGGACCTCTACGCCCCTGCCTCCTATTCGGTTGCCGCGGCCCTTCCCCAGACCGCGGTCGGCAAGACCGACAAGAAGGCCCTGCGCGCGGCTCTGCTGGCGGCCCAGCCGTAGGGCGCTGACGGCAGCGGTCGCCGCGAACTCGCGCTCGATCCACTGGAATCGAAGCAACCGTTTCCGCCGGTCCTCGGCATCCGCGCACTCCCATGCTCAGGAGAATCTCCGTGCCACCCCCCACACCCCCCACCACACGCTGGCCCGGAAGGCGGTGGAGACTGGCCGTCACGGCCGCGGTCACCGCGCTGTTCGGCCAGTTCCTCGCCGGAACCGGGGCCGCCGAGCCTGCGCGCACCCCGGCCCCGCAGGCCATCAACTGGCAGCCCTGCGCCGACGCGGACCCCGATTCGGGCACCTTCGAATGCGGCACCGTCAAGGTGCCCCTCGACTGGAACCGGCCCCGAGGCGAGACCGTCGACGTGGCGGTCGCCCGCCATCTGGCGGACGATCCGAAGAAGCGGATCGGCTCGCTGATGTTCAACCCCGGCGGCCCGGGCGCCTCCGGCGTCTCCTGGGCGATGGCCCCCTGGGTCTTCCCGGCCGAACTCACCTCCCGTTTCGACATCGTGGGCTTCGACCAGCGCGGCGTCCGCCGCAGCAAGCCCACGATGAAGTGCGACCGGGACCTGACCGATAGACAGAGGGCGCTGTCGTACCCGAAGAGCGCCGCCGCCTTCGCCGACCTGCGCGACGTCACCAAGGCGCTCGCCGACAGCTGCCGAGCTCTCACCGGGCCCCTCGTCGACCACATGGACACCCTGAGCGTGGTCCGCGACATGGACGCCGTCCGCGCGGGCCTCGGCGAGGAGCAGATCAGCTACTTCGGCTTCTCCTACGGCACCGGGGTCGGCCAGCAGTACGCCGAGACGTACCCGCACCGGATCCGCGCCATGGTGCTCGACTCGAACATGGACCACAGCCTCGATCCCTGGAGCTACCAGAAGACCGGGGCCGTGGACATGGAGGGGGCCTTCGGCCAGTTTGCCGACTGGTGCGAGCGGACCACGTCCTGCGCCCTGTACGGCCGTGACGTGCGTGGGTACGTCGACGCGCTCTACAAGCGGGCCGAAGCCGGTGACCTGGAGATGCCGGGCAAGCCGCCGAAGCCGTATACCGGCGCGGAACTGCAGGACCTGCTCGTCGGCGCCATGTACAGCCCGGCGGACTCCTGGTTCGGCCTCGCCGACGACCTGAACGCCTTCGAAAGCGGGGGCTCGGACACGACCGAGACCCCGCCGCCGGTGCAGGGCCAGGCAGGCTCGGACGCATACCTGCCAGTGATGTGCCAGGACTACTACCACGACGTGCCGTCGTACGCAGTCCTGGCCGGCTTCGAGAAGGAGCTGGCCCGAATCGCCCCGGTGACCCGGCTCAACGGGGTGGAGTGGACCGACCTGACCAACTGTCAGAACTGGCCGGCCGAGGTGGCCAACCCACCGCATCCGCTGCGGGTCCACGGCACCCCGAAGATCCTGGTCGTCAACAGCCGTTACGACGTGTCCACGCCGTACGCCTGGGGCGCCAACGTGGCCCGGCAGATGGGCCGTTCGGCCGTGCTCCTCACGTACGACGGCGTGGGCCACCAGGTCTACTGGCTGAGCCCCTGTGGTGCGGACGCGATCGACACGTACCTGACCACGCTGAAGACGCCGCCCGAGGGCACCCACTGCCCGGCCATCTGGCCGACCGGCGAAACACGCAAGCAGGCAACGAGCGACGGCCTGGCCAACCCACTGCCGGAGCTGCTGGATCAGGGCGCCCACCACTGACGCTGTGAGCGTACGAGAACCGCGTGTCCCGCGCCCCGCGGTGACCGACGAGACCGCAACTCGTTCGTACTCTGACCTCGCTGTTTCGGTTGGGTGCGGCGGAAAGCGCGCAAGTGCCTTCCCGACTTGGGACAAGCGGGTCAAGGTGAGGTGGGCGGCGTCGAAGCCCGTGATCACGTTCCGGGCTCCGCGTCACCCGTAGATGGCTTGAGCGGAGTCGCCGACCATGAAACAGCTGGGCATGACCGCGTTGGGCGGCGAAGACCCACTCCAGGACGGGGTTGGTGTCCTGGGCCTCGTCGTGGAGGAGGCGAACGGCATGGCTTCGTCGGCAAGTTGAGCGCGCTCGTCTGACCCCTCAAGCCTGCGGATAGGCGGTACGTCATGGGGTGTCAGGGTTCGGGCGCGGAAACGACAGGAGAAGCGCACGCGCCATGAGGCTCCAACGCACGGAGGCTCCGTTCCCCGGATGAGGGGAACGGAGCCTCGTGGCCGTTTCGGCAGGCCAAGCGGGGTCACGCCTGCTGTGCTACCACCCCTACGATGCTGGCCAGTTGGAGCGAAGGGCCGACCGGCTCACAACCAGGCGCCAAGATCGGCGCCCAGGCATGCTGTGCCGGGGCTCGAGTGGCTCTACGCCCCCGTCGGCCGGGGAGGCGTGTACGATCCGCAGCGACAGGCCGTGCAGGCAATAGGCCGCCGCGCCACCAGGCGCGACGGCCCATCGCTAGGCTCACCTTCGGTCAGTGCCCGTTGCCGAGCCACCGGTAACTCTCCGCGTCGCACCGGAGCAACCGAAGTCGGACCGGGACCGAACCGATTTGCATGGTCCGGTTCGTGATCTTCTGCTCCGCGGGTAGTTTCCTTACGCCAGAGTGTTGGCGGCCCGGAGTCATGACGGAGTCCTGGAGTCCGTCCCACGATCACGCCAGTCAGAGATTCGGCGGGTAGGACGCGATCCAGGGAGTATGCCCGCCGTCAGGGGTAGCCGTGCGACCCGCCACAAGATGCTCCGGAGCTGCGGCCTGCGCCGCGTGGACGTGGACGATGCCGAGCATGCTGGTTGCCGCGAGGGCAGTGCCAAGCACTGCCGCCGCCATTCGTTGTCCCCGTGAGATTCTTTTCATCAAGGTTCTCCTAAATCAGCAGGGATGGCGCGGGAGGAGGTTTCTTCCGCGTGTATGTCCAGTGGGTAAGCCGCAAGGCCGAGCCTGGGCTGACCCATCCGCCTTCAGGCGCGGACGTCAGTTGCGGGGATGGCCCCGCCGCGAGGGACGGCCCATCTGCCCGCCAAACCGGATCGATTCCACATGATCGACATGTCCAGACGGTAGGTACTGATGTCGTCGTCGGGGATCATCCCTGGGGCTCGACGGGTTCATCCCCCAGGGCGAACCAACCCGCTCCCGTAGGCCACGACGAAGGCCTGTATCCGGTCGCGAAGGGGTGGTTTGCTGAGGACGCGGGTCATGCGGGTCTTGGCTCCCGTGCTCTCGCTGAGGAACAGCTTCTCGGCGATCTCCACGCTGTTCAGCCCGCGGGCAATCAGCCCCAGCACCTCAGGCTCGCGGTCGGTCAGTACGTCGAGGTGTGCGTCGGTGAGCGGGGCGACGCCGGCCGCGACGTACCGGTCGGCTGAGATGCCGCTGCGCCCGCCCGGATGAGGTCCTCGGTCCGCTGGTAGCGGCTCATGACGCGCTCGGTGCGACAGTGGCAGCCGCACTACGCCACTCGCGCCAGCGTCGAAAGCACCATCGCCCGAGGGCTACGCCGCTGTGGCCTGCGCAGAACCCGCTACACCGGCCCGAACCAGACCCGCCTTCAACACGTGCTCACCGCCGCTGCCCTCAATCAACCTCATCCGAACCGACGCCTGGCGGACGGGGACACCGCACGCCAGCGTCTCCCGCTTCGGCCGCCTGAGCCGCGCAAAGACACCGCCGAATTCGCCAACCGCTTCAGCGGGGTGACATGGGCGGTGTTGCGGCTGGTGCCGACGACCTCGTAGCAGGCTTTCACCAGCGCGAGGGCGGCTGTCTTTCCGGTGCTGGAGGACGCACCCGGGCGATCGGGGGGCCGGTCGCCGATGACGGCCTGCTCAGGCCGACCCCGTCGGTCTGGCGATCTCCTACCCGTTTCATTGATGTATCAATTAATGTGAGAACAACAACATGAGTGAAGCTATTTATGGGTGATCCGTGACTTTCGCGTATCTTCTATAGAGACCAGGAACCGACGACGCGACAGGAGACAGTCATGGGCCGAGCACTGCGGGCTGATGCCGAGCGCAGTGTGCGCGCGATTCTGGAGGCGGCCGAGCGGGTCCTGGCCGAGGACGCCGGCGCCTCCATGGAGCAGATCGCCGAGGCGGCGGGGCTGACCAGGATCACTGTGCACCGCCGGTTCGCCAACCGGCAGGCGCTGCTGGAGGCGCTCGCCGTCTCCGCGAAACAGCAGCTCCTCGACGCCATCGCGGACGCGCGCCCCGACTCCGCTCCCGCGCTCGTCGCGCTCTACCGGGTGACCGCGAACGTGCTGCGGGTCAAGAGCTCATGGCGGTACACCCTCAGCCACGCCGCACCTCACACCGAAACCACAGCCGCGCTCTGGGAGGACATCAACGCCCGCACCCTCCGCCTCATCGCCCGGGTACAGAGCGAGGGGCTGATCGCACCGGGCGCGGACCTCAAGTGGACGCGGCAGGTGTACATCGCCCTCCTCAGCGAGGCCATCAACCGGCCTGACGCCGACCAGGACCCGGCCCTCCATGAGCCGGACGTCCTTGCCGCCCTCGTCATCGACACACTCCTGCACGGCGCGGGGCCACACGACTGAGCCCCACCCCGCGACCAAACCCGCCGCCAGACGCGCACCAGGCCCAGACGCCCGCAGCGGACGACGACAGCGCCCCGCGGCTGACCGTCATGAGCTGCGGAGCGGACAGCTCACCGCACACCAAGTCGCCTTACCGTCCGGAGCGGGCACCTGTGCCAGGGCGGTTCGCGTCGCCGACTCGGGAGTGTCATGAATGAGGCTCTGTTCCGTAGTCGGCCGACTACGAAACAGAGCCGAAGACCGTACAGACCCGGCCGCGCTGCCCGTACGACGCGGCGGCGCTACGCGCCTGGCAGCTTCTGTGGTGAACCAACGGAGCATCTCAGCGGAGGATGAGGAGAAGAGCGTTGCCGAGGCGTTAACGGTTCAGGTGGTTGAGGGCGCTGCCCCGTAGTTCTACATGTAGTAGGCGTAGCGGGTGGCGATGCGGGCCTCGGTCGGGACGTGTTTGAGGATGGAGCCGACTCGGTAGGCGGTGCGCAGGGTGAGGGGGTCGCGTTCGTCGAGTTGGGCGTTGTTCCAGTTCATCTTGGTCAGGGCGAGGATGTCGGTGGCGGCGGTCAGAAGATCTGTGCCGTGTGTTGCGGGCCGGATCAGCAGGGGCTGGGGGACGTACAGGCCGGGGTAGGTCCGGAAGTAGGGCACTGAGCCGCGGGTGTACAGGAGCAGGGAACGGGCGTCCAGTTGGACGCTGGTGCCGCGCAGCGGCGGGAGCTGCCCGGTGCGGTAGATGTGCGGGGCGCCGCGCCGCTGGATCCACAGCAGGTCGACATGGTCGATGTCGCGCTTGTCGGCTGCCTCGTGGAAGCCGTCGATCTCGCCGGTGGTGAAGTTCGAGGTCTTGTGTACGACGATGCGTGCGGGCTGGTGGCCGTGGCTGGTGCGGTACTCGGTCAGTGCGTCCAGCAGGAGTTGCCGGGCGTCGGGGAGCGTCAGGTGGGGCTGGCGGTCGGTTTTGGAGATCTGCGCGGTGCCGCCGCGGACGACGACGCCGTCGCCGCGTTCGTTGAACACCTGGGCGACGGCGGTGTGTAGCTCGTTTCCCTTCGTGCTGCGGTAGAAGCTGACCCCGACGTAGCAGGTGGCCAGGTCGGAGCTGTGGCGTTTCATGCGCCAGGGGGTTCCGCCGGCTTTGTAGTACAGGGCGGTGTGCAGGTTCCAGGCCCTGGTGGCCTCGTCCTGTAGCGGGCGGAGTGTTTGCCCGTTGGTCCTGGCCGGGATCCCGGTCCAGGTCTCCTTGCGCATCAGTTGCAGGGGAGCCGGCAGCGTGAGCGCGGTGGCCTTGAGCAGGTCGTGGAAATCGCCTCCGGTCTCTCGCTCGTCCTGGTCCTGTTCGCGTTCGGCCTTGCTCTCCTCCGACGGCGGCTGTTCTTCGCGGTCCTGGAGTTCTTCAGGGCGGGCGCAGATTACGACGCGGCAGCGTCCGGTCTCGGCCAGGGACCGGGCGGCGTCTGCGTACATCTCGACCGCGTCCTTGGTGACGGAGGCTGTGTTGGCGCGGGCCAGGCGGCGCAGTTGGCGTTCGGGGATCTCGCGGACGAGGGCGTCGTCGAAGACGAGCTCGGCGCCGAATGGGGAGTCGGTGCTGAAACCGGGGAACGGCTGGTGCAGGTTCTCCTGGCCGGGTTTGGTGTCCTTGGCCTCGATGTGGTTCTGGCAGCGCTGGAGCCAGCTTCGGATGCCGTCGACCGCATGGGCGGGGCCGACCAGAGCGATGGCGATCTGGCTGGGTCCGGTAGGGGAGTCAGCGTCGGCCGGGCCGAACACGCTGATGCCGTAGCGGGGATCGATGTGGCGGTTTCCAGCGCGGAACTCCAGTTCCGGCTCGTGCAGCACTGGTGCTTTCATTGCGGCAGCTCCCATAGTCCCTCTGCCAGCCCGTTCACGCTCGGTTTCGGGGCTGGTTCTTGCGGGATCCAGACGCTTTCGTCGATGGCGGCATCGCAGTCGAGCTTGAGGAGCTGGCCGAATCGGATGCGCTCATCTCGGCTTCTGAACAGGGTGTCGTCGCCTTGTAGATAGTCGGCCCAGGAGCGTACGAGCTGGTAGACGGCGTTGTTGCGTTCAAGCCGCTTGATCTTCTGGACGTACTCGGCGTCGTACAGGGAGTCGCGTCGGCCGTCGATGGTGAAGTGGTATGTGGGGTTGATCTCCAGGAACCACTGTTCGCTCCAGCGGCGGAAGTACAGGCTGGCGGCGTAGTGACGACAGAAGCTGATCTTGGTTGTGTCGTCCTTGCCGAAGTACGGGGTGAAGAAGGCGCGTCCGCGGCTGCCTCGGTAGCGGCCTTTGATCTTCCGGCTGGATCGGTCCGGCGGGGCCTGCATGTAGACCATCTTCTTCGTGGGATGCCAGACCAGCTCGGGGTGGTGGGCGGAGCGCAGGGTGAAGTTCAACAGGGAAACGAAGCGCCGCTGTAGATCCGGGTCCTCGGTGGTCGCCCAGTTCTGCGTCGGGATGGAGGTGACCGGTCCGTTGCACAGCACGGCGAGCGGGCCCTCGTCCAGTCGGCACAGCGAGAAGATCCGTCCGGCGGACAGGATGAAGCCGCTCTCGAACTGGTTGCCGTTCGAGCGCATCCGCTCCCAGGCATCGCCGCGGTCACGACATGGCGTGGACGCCTCGTGGATGAGCGGTGCGAAGCCCTCAATCGTGAGGAGGTTCGAGACCAGCTGTTCGCTTCCCTCAAGCCGTGGCAGCGGCTCTCCGGCAGGCACGCCCAGGGCCGACAGACGGCTGAAGGCATCGAGGTCGAAGCGGTCTGAGGCCTTGTCGAACTGAACGACGCGCCGTGCCTTGCGTTCAGGGTCGGCGAACCAGGTGTCGACGCGCTTCCACCACGCCTGCTGGACACGCAGATCCACGCAGATGAGCACGACCGGGCGGCCCAGCCGAAGCCAGTAGGCAATGTGGTCGGCCTTGCACGTGAACTTGAATTCGGTCGCGGTCTCGCCCCGAAACCCGACTTCTGTGCCCTTCACCTGGGCCAGGACGGCGACACCGGTGACTTCCCGGTCAGCGTCCACGAACTCGATCTGACCGTCGATGGCGAAGTCACGTTTGGTGTCGTTCCACACATGGCCGGCGTCGGAGACGGCCTTGTCGACGAATGCCTCGCCCCGGAACCCGGCCCGCTGCTGGACGCTGCGCTGCGGCATCCGATCAGTGCTCCGAGAAGGACACCGAAGTGTCCGCCGTAGCCCGGCCGGATCTGCGAGGCCGAGACCGCGCGTTGTTGTCCCACCCCATGCAGTGATCCTCCGTCGTTCACGCGCGGTCCAAGTCACTTCAGGATAGGAGGGACCACTGACAACGACCGGTACACGAATGCGGGAGGAGATCCCGAGGCTGGGCATCTGGACACTACGAGGCCGTCACTTACTTCGCCCAAAGTGCAGGGCATCGCGGGCCGGTGGTGTGATCACTGTTCTTCGGCCTTGGGCGAGGTGTGGTCGGGAGGGTAGCCCTTGGCGCGAAGGAAGGCGTCGAGCCCGATGGCGACGATGTCGCCGTGCTGGACACCGTAGTCCGCGTGGTACTGGCGGATGCGCCGCTGCAGTTGGAGAGCGTCGGGGACGGCGCAGTTGATCAGCTCACGACTGGCATGGCGGCCATTGATGACTAAGTGCGGCCGGGCGTGGTCAGGGGTGGGCTCAGCGGCCTTCGCTGGCCGCGTTCGCATCAAGGATCTTTGAGACCGGGCAGCCCCATGCCGCACCCGGTGTGTCGGGTCCGTAGAGCGTGAGCCCGCACGCCTGGAAGAACCCCTGCCGGCTGAGCGCGTCGTCGCCGTCCTGGGGGACCAGGGCCAGGAAGGTGTGGCCTGCTTCCTGGGCCCGGTGGGCGATCTCGGTGAGAAGCGCCCGGCCGACCCCGCTGCGGCGATCGGTATCAGCGACGGCCACGGTCAAGACGAACGTCTGCTCGCCGGGATGCGCCTCCCGGCCTTCGTCGTGTCCGAAGTCGCAATGGAGCTGGAACTCGGCGACCCCGACGACGGATCCGTGGTGTTCGGCCACGATGACGTCCAAGCCCTCGGGGTCGTAGAACCTGCCGTTTCCCAGATCGTTCGAGTACAGCAGGTCCTCCACCACCGAGTAGTCGACGTGGGTGATGTCACGGATGAGCGGCATGGACCGAGTATCCCCGGGCAGCAGCGTGTACTCGCTCTCATGGCAGGAAGTTGGCGGGCATTGCCCGCCACTGGATGTCGTGTGGTCTCGTTGGAGGAGGGCGTCGGCCACCGGTTCGCGGTTCGGGAGCGACACGACGTAGCGCGGCGGAGGCGAAGGTTCCATCCCTGCACCAGCGCAGCACCCGCGGATGGCAGCGGCGACCGGAGTTGTTGCCGCGACTGAGTGAGGGCGCCACTCGTAGCGGGGCGGGTGCGCCTTGTAGAGCCGGATGTGCCTCAGGAGCTGGAAATCCGGGTTTCTCTCCGGGAGGCACGGCGACCGTGCTGCAACTCACCCCCGGTTCTGCTGTATTGAACGGAAGGCATCGCCGAACGCGGTTACGCGCAGGCCTTCTACCGCCCTCGGTGGGCGCGCATAGGTGTCCCATGTTTCGGTGAAGCGGGCGTGCCGTGAGAGCGCTTGGACGGTCTTCGGGTCGTGCTGGCCTGGTCCGCCGAGTGTGGTGGTGTAAAACACCTTGAGATCGTGGAAACGGGTGCCTTCCGGTAGGCCGGCCAGGGCGACAACCCGTTGCCACTTTTCGTTGAAATCACTGCTCTGAACTGGCCTTCCGTATCGGTTCGTCACGATGAGGTCTTCGTCGATTGGCCCGACGTGCCGCCGAGCCCGACGCTTGCGCGCGGCGGATTGGGTGACGGGTTCCGGCTCGCTGAAGTGAGCCACATGGGTCGCCAAGCGTTCGATCAGGAAATGATCCACAGGCAGCGTCGCGTAACTGGCTTTGGTTTTGAGCGGTGCAGCTTTGCCGCGCTGACGCTGCTCTTGAACGTACAGGAGATCCTCCTGCCAACCGACGCGTGTCCGTGTCAGCCCCAGAGCCTCGCCGGCACGCAGTCCTGCGCACGCGCCGAGCCACACCAGGATTTCGTAGCGCGGCTCGATCGTCCGCATGGCAAGGGCTGCTGCGGCCACCTGTTTGGGGATGAGGGCGTCTCCACCGTCGTCGCTGATCTCGGGAAGCTCGATGCGGGACACGATGTTTGCGGGCAGCGGAATGTCTTCGTCCATCATGTAGTGGATGAGAATGCGCCAGGTCTTAAAAATCTGGACAATCGTGCGAGGGGATCTGAGGTTGGGTTTTTCTAGCAGATGATCCACGAAGGCCATGGAGTCGCTACGCCGTAGCGATTTCGGTATGCGATTGCCTGCGAACGGCAAGATGTGATTGCGAAGGTGACTCTCGTACGTATTGATCGTATTCGCTCTCTTTTTCTTCTTCCGCTTTCGGTCGATCATCTGCGCGCCGAAGAAGGCTACTCGCGCACTGTGTGCTGATTGGCTGCCTCTCGTCGTGGCCGCAGCCTCGGCGGTCAACTCGCCGAGCCGGTCGAGAGCTTCCTGCCATGTATCGAACGACTCTCTGCGCTCTTTTCCGAGGTGATCGACATGGCGAGCCTGCCAGCGGAGCCCTCGTTCGTGATCTGCTGATGGGTAAAGGGGGCGGTTTCTGGTCCCGCACTTGCATGGGCTGTCGCCCCGGTCTGGTTTCGGATATGACTTGTGCCATCGGTCGAATGGCAGGATTGGTCTGGCCATATATTCTCGTTCGTTGCTTGTGGGCTAGCGACCTCGTTGCCGCCGTGGTCTATCCGTTTGTGCCGAGCAGGTCGTACGAGTGATTGGGTCTCGTAACCGCCGGGCTGTTCCCGCGTGCTCACGTGCAAGATTTCCAGCCTGGGACTCGATTATGCACAGCTGTTCATGGTCTGGGGGAAGTCGTACCGGTCGAGTCGCTGTGTGCCAGCACGCGAACCATCACCAGACCCACGGCTCCTGTCCCTCGGTATGCAGATCCGGCGACTCCGCGAAGAGCGGGGCTACAGCCTGGAAGAACTCGCAGAGCGCAGTGGATTGAGCTTTCGCGGCCTCATCTACATTGAGCACGGTCAGCGCAGCCCCAGTGTGCTCACGCTCTTGGACATTGCAGCGGGGCTCGACGTGGAGCCGGGGGAACTCGTTAATCACATCACGCGGGAAGAATTCGGAAAATCAGAGCCCCGGTAATGCGGATCGGCGATCAAACGACCGTGTTTCTTCCAATGCTTCGATGAGTCCGTAAGATCTGCTGATCGGGCCCCGCGCAGGAGGTGCGCACGAACCCGTAGAGGCGTTCACTCCGCGCGGTGCCGACGCGCCCGCTGCGTAGGAGGCGCCCTGCTGTGGCACCTCCCGGTCGTGAGGGTCCGTCTCCCCCTTCCGGCTGTGCCGCAATGACGGTCGCGCACCGCTGTCTGGAGTTGGTGACCTGACGTGTCCATTTCCAGCCATGGGGAGGGATTCGTCTAACGAGGCACCAGTGTCGCGATGAATCGTATGATGCGTCAGAACCGCATGCGGGTGGGGCACTTGAGGCGGTTACAACCGCCTGTGTCGTCGAGGGCGCGGGCCTCATCGCTCGGGGGATGTCGGTGTACCTTGCCTGTCTGTATGCGGAAAACTTCCGGATCTTCGGCGCGGCGCCGCAGAAGGAAGGCGACAAGGACGCCAGCCTGAGCCTGGACTTCGGTCCCGCCACAAACGTCCTCGTCGGCGAGAACGACAGCGGCAAGACGGCCATCATCGACGCGATCCGCCTGTGCCTGCTGACGACCGCGGCTGACTTCTACCGCATCACACGCGACGACTTCCACGTCGGACCCGGCGGCCGCGCGGGCACTTTCAAGATCACATGCGGATTCAAGGACCTCACAACGGAAGAACAGGCCGTCTTCCTTGAGTTGCTCACCACGGACGTAGAGGGCAACGTCGCCCTCTACGTCACCGTCAAGGCGGAGTTGATGGACCCGCTGCGTCCCCACCGCGTCGCGATGACCACCCGCACCGGCCGCGATGGGCAGGGACCAGCCCTGGACGGTGCCGCACGTGAACTGCTGAAAGCCACCTACCTGCGGCCCCTGCGGGACGCCGAGGCGGAGTTGCGCTCCGGCCGCGGATCACGGCTGTCGCAAATCCTGGCCGGCTACCCAGCCATGCGCGCACAAGGTGAGGACGACTTCGACGAGGAGGACGACAGCGCCTCCACCCTGGTCGGCATCCTGCGCCGCGCGGAACGGCACATCAGCGACAACGAGGCCATCAAGACGGCCCGGGACGACATCAACACCGGTTACCTGCAGAAGTTCTCCATCGGCTCCGACGTCCTGCGCGGTGAGATCGGCGTTGCGGGTGATGCGACGCTCGCCCGCGCGCTGGAGCGGTTGGAGCTCACGCTGTTCGCGGGTACGGGGGAGTGGACCAGACACGGTCTGGGTTACAACAACGCCCTGTTCATGGCGGCTGAACTGCTCCTGCTCGGCAACAGCGTCATCGCGCCCCTGCTGCTGATCGAGGAACCCGAAGCCCACCTCCACCCGCAGCTGCAGACCCGCATCATGGACCTCCTGCGGGATCGCGCCGAGACCGCGAACACAGTGGAGACGCCGCCGGTCCAGGTCATCCTCACTACCCACAGCCCGAACCTGGCCTCGGCCATCCCGGTCGAACACCTCACCCTCGTCGCCCGCGGATCCACCTTCCGCCTGGCCCCGGGCCTGACCAAGCTGGATGAGGGCGACTACGCCTTCCTCACCCGCTTCCTCGATGTGACCAAGGCCAACCTGTTCTTCGCCCGCAGCGTCGCCATCGTCGAGGGCGACGCCGAAGCCATCGTTTTGCCCGCCCTCGCACAGGCGGTCGGCCGGTCGTTCAGCGAATGCGGCGTCAGCGTCGTCAATGTCGGCGGCGTCGGCCTCTTCCGCTACAGCCGGATCTTCCAGCGCGAGGGCGAGCAGATACCGGTCGCGGTGGCCTGCATCCGGGACCGGGACCTGGTTCCCGCCGGCACCTCCGCGGAGATGCGCAAGAAGCTGAAGTGTTCGGTGGAGATGACCAAGCAAGAGATCGACAAACACGTCGCAGGGTTGAAAGAGGAGGACAGCGGCCACGTACGCACCTTCGTCTCCGACCACTGGACGTTGGAGTACGACCTGGCCGCCGGTTCCTGGACCATGGCGACCCTGATGCACCAGGCCGTTCGTGCCGCTGTCGCCTCCAAGACCACCTGGCCCACCGCGGACAGACTCGCCGACCTGGACCGACTGGCGCAGGAGGAGGTCGAGAAGTGGCGAGAGAGTAACGTTCCCCTGGAAAAGGCGGCCTTGGACATTTATGAGCCGCTGCGCATGGGCCGGGGCAGTAAGCCGATCGCCGCCCATCACGCGGCCCGGCTGCTGCAGAGCACGCCCGTGACCGATGAAGACCTGCCGCCCTACCTCGTGGCCGCCTTCACGTACCTGTGCAGCGAGGTCTGAGCGATGACATCCCTCTATGCTCCCGACGCCTTCATCAAGGACAAGGTCGAGGCACTCGCACACCAACTCGGCCTCGACCTGCCCCACCGGGAACAGTGGAACTTCATCCAGAGCCTGGAATCCCTGGACCTCCAGGCAGCTCCCGGCTCGGGAAAGACCAGCCTGATCGGTCTGAAGCTCGCCCTCCTGGGCCAGGCATGGGCTTCGCCCACACGCGGCATCTGCGTCCTGTCCCACACCAACACAGCCAAGGACGAGATCACCCACCGCCTCACCGCCACACCCGCGGGACGCCGCCTGCTGCAGTACCCGCACTTCATCGGCACGATCCAGGCCTTCACCAACACCTACCTCGCCCTGCCGGCCCTACGATCCCGGGGCGTTGAAGTCCAGGTTGTCGACGACGACACCTACGCGGACGCCGCCCTGCGCATGCTGGAACGCCACCCCGCCTTCCGCACGCTGAACACCTCACTCGGCCATCGCCGCAACGGCCCCACACTCGTGGCCGAGGCCCGCTACGTGTGCGACGCCGGAAAACTCACCACGACGGCACCGGACGGCACCCAGCCGTTCACGTCGGACAGTCCCAGCGGCCGGCAATTCGCGGATCTCAAGGAAAAGCTCACCGAGCAGGGCATCTTCCGCTACCACGACATGTTCGCCCTCGCCGAGCACCACCTCTTCCACCACCCACAGCTGGCCCAAGCCGCAGCCCACCGCTTCCCCTTCGTCCTCCTGGACGAAATGCAGGACACCAGTGACCTCCAGCAACGCCTGCTCGACAAGGTCTTCGGCTCCCCGAGCACGGTCGTGCAGCGCGTGGGTGACATCAACCAGCGCATCTTCACCGACGGACCGAACGCCGCACAGCCTTCGTCGTTCCCCCTGCCGCGCGCTGCCCAACTGCCCGTCAGCCGCCGCTTCGGCAGCAAGATCGCAGCACTCGCCAGCGACCTCACGATCCACCGCCGCCAGCGCATCGACGGCGCCGGTCACGAGGGGACCATCGCCCTCCTGCTCTTCGACGACGACTCCGTCGCCGACGTCGTGCCGGCCTTCGAACGGATGGCAGCAGCCACGGTCCCCCGCCAGCTGCTGCTGGACAGCCCGCCCCGCGTCCTGGGCGCCCGCCTCACCCGCGGAGGCGCCAGGGCCTTCCCGCAATCCGTCTCCTGCTACGTGCCCGGCTTCACCACGGTGCCCAGCCAGGCAACCGGCAGCTTGATCACGGCGGCACGAGCCGCCCAGGCCCAGCGGCAATCCGGCGACAACCACGCCGCCGTGACTCTCTTGTGGAAGGCCATCCGTGACCTGGCCCGACTGGCCAGCTCAGGCGGCCTGCCCCCGCTGAGGCGACTGGACCGAGACCCCGCCACCGCCGGAGGCCGGACACGGCTGCTCCTGCACGACATGCTGACCAGCCCACTCGACAGCCATGCCGAATGGGCCGTTTTCACCGCCCGGCTTGTGCGGTTGCTGCCCGACCTGACCCAGACTCCCCTGAAAGGGGTCGCACGCCTCGCGGACCCCCTTGCTCACATTCCGTACGTTGCCCAACCAGCCCCCGCGCTGAAGGCGCCGACTGATACGGAGCAAGAGGTGGTGCTGTCCGTCGCAGGATCGATCCAGAGCGCCAAGGGCGAAACCCACGCGGCCACGCTCATCCTCGAATGCCTGGAACGCAGCGGCAAGAAGTACGACGTACACGAGGTCCTCGGACTCCTGAGCCGACAACAGGACGCCTCCAAGGCCCTGGTCACGATCCAGCGCGCGGCACAACTCGTCTTCGTGGGCGCCACCCGCCCCACCCACCTGCTCGCCTTCGCCGCGCACCGCACACGAGCCGAACCGCACATCGAGGCGATGACGGCTCGCGGCTGGTCGGTCCATGAGATCCACGCGCGCAAGGCGATCCCCACCGTGTGATTGGAGCTCAAGCACCTGCACTCCGAAGCGCGCTGCCGTGGTTCCGGTTCAGAAGTTGCATAGCCGACAGGCTCCGGCCTGCCTCGGCGCACCTTAGGCACGGCCTTGCCTGCTGCCCGGCTCGGAGGCTGAGTGGTGTGGCCAAAGTCGGCAATCGGGCTGGGTGGTTCAGTTTGATGCGCGAACTGCTGGATGCAGTGTAGGTTGGCTGCTGTGACTGAACAGCAGGATGTTATCGCGGAGTTCGGCGGTGCTGGGGTTCTGGGTGGCGCGCGCTGGGCGTACGTCTCGGCTACCGCTCGCGCGTTGGAAACCTACTCCGAGGATGACGGCCACGACGCGGCCTGGCTCGGCAACACCAGGTTCACGCTGTTCCGCAACCGGCTGGACCGTGTCTTCGCCTGCGAGCGCTACGCGGTGAGCTCCGGCGACGCCGATACTGACCTCGACCTGCTATATGCCGAACTGTCGGATCAGGACATCGACAGCATGCCGCGCCTGGATCCTGGCCTCGTCCGCCGTTCCAACCTCAACGGCAGCCCCGGCTGGGCATACGGGCAGCGGCGGTTTCTGCTTGCTTCGAGCGAGTTCGGCAAGCTCGACGAGCTCCCATGGCCTCAGAAGAGCCCTACGAAGCAGCGTGTCGCGCGTCAGCACAACCCGTCACCATCCCAGCCCTCGTTGTTCGACGGTCTCGCGCTGGAGGAAATTGCCGGCCTGGAGGCGCTCGAAGCCGAGGAGGACCTTGACCTTGCGACGTTCGTGGTCGGCCACAGCCTTGACTCGCTCAGCGGACAGGTCGAGCTGGTATTCGGCCGCCCCAGGCTGAATTCCGGCGGCGGACAGGCCTGGCACTGGCGCCAGGACCTCCTTGGCACCCCGCCGGCCGGAGGAGCCCGTCGTACTGATGGCGCGCCACTGCCCACTGGCCCGAACTCTGTCCCGGACGCCCCCGTGCGTCTGCGTCGCCCCGCGAGCGAACAGCGTGATATCCGTGCTAGTGGTGAGTGGTGAACCCTCGCACGTCTACGAACAACCGAACGGCCGACGTTGCTGCCTTCTTCGACGGGGCCCGCCTCACGCTGGCCCGGCACTTGGCAGGGCTGCGCAAGAGCGACCTTGCGGCGTTGGTCGACAAGAGTCCCACCGCCGTGGCGGGCTGGGAGTCCGGCGCCAAACGACCCACCGCTGCCACTGTGGCGCAGCTGGCAGTCAGCTTGTCGGTAGACCCCGGGTTCTTCGCGGTCCGACCGGATGATGTTGCCGCGCTCAGTACCACCCCGCACTTCCGGTCCTTGCGTTCCACGAGCCAGCTCGCCCGCGATCAGGCTTTCGCGTATGGCCAGTTGGCCGTGGATATCGCGAGCAGTTTGGAACGGCACGTTGAGTTTCCGGAGGCGGAGGTGCCGAGCTTCCCGGTCGCGGTCGATGATCGCGACGGGGACGGCCCGGAGCGAGCCGCGCAGCAGGTGCGCGGAGAGTGGGGGATTGGACACGGACCCGCCGGTCATCTTGTCCGGCTGCTGGAGAACCACGGCGTGCTGGTGGTCTTCAGCCCGCCGCAGGCGTCCTCGGTGGACGCCTACTCCTTCGACAGCCGGTTGAGGCCTGTCGTCGTGCTTAACCCGATCAAGCGGGACTACTACCGGCAGCGCTTCGATGTGGCCCATGAGCTGGGCCACCTGGTCATGCACAGCGATGCCGAGCCGGGCGGCAGGATCGTGGAGGAGCAGGCTCACCGCTTCGCCGCCGAGTTGCTGATGCCTGCCGAGCAGATCCGAGATCTGCTGCCCTCCAGCATGGGCGCCAACGCTTGGCGAACGCTTGCTCGTCTCAAGGAACAGTGGGGAGTGAGTATTCAGGCACTGCTGTATCGCGCTCGCTGGCTTGGACAACTCAGTGACGTCTCTTATCGCAATGCCATGACGACCATCTCGACCCGTGGCTGGCGTCGCAACGAACCAGGTCTGGTCAGTGTTATCGAGCAACCGTCGCTCCTGCCGAGAGCAGTGGAGCTGCTGACTCAAGAGGGCATCGACGAGGCACAGCTGATCGAGCAGTGCCGTGTGCCGCCAGACCTGTTCCATACCGTCACTTCGCGTACGCCACACCACGACTCGGCTACGTCGGCTGCGGCACGAACCGACACACAACCAACCGGCGGCCGGGTGGTGTCGCTGTTGGAACGACGCCAGGCAGGAAGGGAACTGGCGCGAAGGCGCTGAACTCGGTCAACCGGCGATGGTCAAGACGGCGGGCCGTGCCCATGGTTGCGGTAGGGCACCTCGTCGGGGTGCAGCCGTAACCGGGCCAGCCGCCAGGCTGTGTCCGGGGATATTTCGTGATCCCTGTTCTTGCGGATGCGGCGCGCGAGCAGGCTCGTGCGCGGGTCCAGTACCCAGCGCAGCAGACTGAGGTTCACTCCGCTTCCTCGGCGGCCGCGATCTCCTCGGCCAGGTGCCGGTGGCCGAGTGTGGTCATCGCGCTGCGCAGGATTTTCAGGAAGTCCTGCGCGTTGTCTTCAGTGAGCCTGGCGACGAACGTGTGCAGTGTCTGGGCGATGAGCACCCAGCGGGAATGCGGATGCCACTGATGGATCTGCCGAACCAGCTCTTCGGGATCGCTCCCCTCGGGTGGGCCGCCGATGCGGGAGGAGTGTTGGAGCAGCATGTACAGACGTGCCGCTGCTGGATTCGCGAGGAGTTCGTCGCGCAGGAACTCCACGCGGGCGCGAGCCTGACGGCGGTCCATCTCGTCGAGTTCGAACTCATGCCGGGCGCGTTCTATGAGGCGAGCGCGTTCCGCTGCGTCGTCGTCGACGCGCAGGGTCACGCTGACGTTGAGTAGTTCAATGCCGTCACGGTGGAGGGGCAGTTGGTCACGTAGCGTCGCTGCGAGTTCCTGTTCGGCGGCTGCGATGCGGAGCACTGAGTCGCTGGCCAGTTGCTTTTCCACCATGAGCCGTGCGACGCGGCTTGCTGCATGGCGGGCGTCCGGGGTAGTCGGACCCTGCGGTGAGTGACGCCATTCGACGCGGATGACTGCATCGAATGACAGGCCTGCATCACGGCTTTCCGGGCGGTCGTGGAAGACGGACTTCCACGACTGACGGGCCAGCTCGGAAGGGTTGTCGCGGCGCGTGCGGCGTCGCATCATGCAGGCTCTTCCTCGTTGCCGGCCTGAGTCAGGGCTTGCTGGAAGGTCTCGATGATGCCGTCGTCGAGTAGTTGCGTGAGCTGCGTGTACACGTCACGGTGGGCCAGCCCGGCAGACGGGAGCTCGATGCGGCCTGCCGATTGCTGGAGGGCGGCGGTCTTGGCCCATTGCCGTGCGATGGCCCGCAGCCGGTCGCGGGGGCTCTCGCCTGGCGTGTCGGTCTGCTCCGGGAGCTTCACCGCTGTGCTCAAGACCTTCAGCACGTCAGCGTGTATGTGGGGATGACTGAGCGCTGCGTCCAGCCACAGACGCACGACTGCTGATGCCTGGCCGTCCCGCTCGAATCCTTCCGTACCTTGAAGGAGCGCTCGCCAGCCGACGATCAGCTCGGCGACGGGAGCCGTGAATTCCGCCTCGTCGCTGTGGGGGAGCAGGGCTGGGAGCGTGGGAGCATCAGGGTGTGTCGACTCGGCCAGGGCCCTGAATGCTTCCTGCCCGGCTACCAGCTTGGTCCCACCATCCCTGCACCAGTCGATGACGTAGCCGAAGAGAGTCCGACGCGCGCTGGGATCGCTCCACAGGCCGTGCACGGCTTTTTGTAGGGCTTGGCGTACTTCCGGGTCTTCTGAGCCGGCTGCGTGGCGCAGCCGCCGCAGCGCCTTGCCGGTGTGGAGGACGCCGAACTCCCCGGCGCATACCTCTACGGTGGCCAGCTGTTGGGCTGCGTTGTCGGTCCTGGCCCACTGCAGCAGCATTTCGTGGATGTAGGAGGCGCTGGCGGTCTGCAGGCAGGCTGACGTGAGGAGTTCCACGGCCGTTGTCCAGAGCGGGGTGTTGTGCCAGCGCCGGACCAACTCGCGCAGGGGTTCTTGGCGGCGGTGACGTACAGCCCACCGCAGGGCGAAGCTCCCGATGCGCTCAGCCATCGTCTGTCGTTCTGCGTCAGTGAGCGTTTCCAGCGCGGACTTGGGCTTCTTCAAGGGGGCGTCGGCCAGCCACTCCAGGAATTTCACCCGCGACAGGGGCCGATCGACCCAGAAGTACTCCAGTGCCGCGTCGTCCCACTCGGGGCGGTTGAAGGTGACGGTGTCGTCTGCCTGCAGTTCGGCCTCGATTGAGTCGACCATCTCGATGACGCCGGCTTCCTGCTGTCCCTTCAGGGATGGGTCACCGTCCCCGAAGACGGATGCCAGGTCAGCCGTGCTGGCGTAGACGTGCGCAACGGACGCTCCACGCAGGGTGGCGCAGGCCAGCAAGAAGTTGCGTTGGAAGCTGGTGCGGCCGGGCTCCTTGTGCCAAGTCAGAAGCTGAGGACGCCAGTTGTTACGGGCCGCAATTACGCTGAGGACCTGTCGGTCGAACGGCGTGTCGCCGCCGTTCTTCCGTTTACGTGCCAGCGCCTCCAGGTTGGGCAGGTTGCTGTCGCTGGCATGGTGCGCGTCCAGAATGAGGCTGACGATCTCCAGGGCCTCGACCGGTGGCTGCCCGTTCAGCAAGGCGACGATGTCGTCATCGGCCAACCATCGGTCGACCGGCAGATCAGGTGGCCCCTCCGCGCCTAACCACTTGCGGGCGATTTCCAACGACGACGGCACCCCCAAGGAGGGTTTGATCCCGTCAGGTGCTCCACCGCCCACGCGGCGCCACTGCTCCGGTGTGGTCAGCACCACGAGCCGGGCACTGCGACGTTTCAGCGTGTACTGCAAACGCTCGATCGTTGCACCGAACGTCTTGGCTATCTTGAAGCCTTCCTCGTCAGGCGGGAGTTCGAGCAGGTAGCCGCGGTTCTCCGCCTGCGGCAGGCGGCGCAAGGGGAACTCCAGACCACCGCCGAATCCGAGCGGCCCTACCCGCACGGCCGGGAATTCATGACGCAATTGCGCGAGGAGCGCGCACGCGGTAGTTGTGCGCCCTGTGCCAGGCTTCTGGGCGAGTACCACGACAGATCCGGGGTTCTTCCACCGCTGATAGATGTCGTCGAACGAGTCACCTCCCTCCGGGCGCACATAAACAGTGCGGAGTGCATCGAGGTAGGTGTCCGAAAACTCATTGTGGTCAAGCGGGTTTTCGAAGCTAGCCGTGACTTTCAGGGCGTTCATTTCGCCCAGGTTGAGCAGGGCCATCTGCCGGAGACGCTTAACCGCCTCGGTGTCCAGAAGGTATTTGAGGCGCTCCTGCAGCTCCTCATCCAGTTGCTCATCCGCGTCCGGCGGTACCCTGTTCGGCGTCAGCGATGTGTCCGTGGATGTGAAAGAGCCGGTCTCGCCCCAGCGCGGGCCTTCGGACCGCTGGCCGTTCGCGTGAGGTGGCCTCAGCCCATAGTCCTGCCGATCGTTCACCCATACCCCCGTGGTGTGCCGCCCGGCTCCCACTCAGACTGCGAGAGCTATCCGAGCGTGCCGTCGATTTCGAGTGCAGTGACCTCGCCGCCCTGGCGCACAACTCTGGTCCGCTGTTCGATGTCGGCTGACGCTTCGGCGGTCACCCGTCCAACCTTGACTGCCCGGGCCACCCCGTCTGCCTCGACTTCGTCAAGGATCTGCCTGACTCTCACGCCCGGCGCAGAACGCCGTTCGCCCATGAAGGACAGAGGCTGTCCGTAGATCGCCTCCAGGTCGTCGCGCAGTTCACTCATCGCTTGCAGCAGGTGCTCGTCATCGTGTCGAATCAGAGCGGGGTTGCGGTGGTAGACGGCCAATTCCCGGGCCACAGCTTCCAGCCGGCGAATCCGCTGCTCGGTCAGCTCCTCGTCGTGGATGAGCAGGGGAGCTTCCGGTTCAACCAGGACTGGGCAGGTCACCGGCTCGGTCGAGGCCGCGGTGTCATTTCCGCTACGGCGGTCGAGTACAGCACCGAGGCGGCCAAAGAGAAACGCGAATATCTGAGGCATGGCTGACGTGGCCACTGTCGCGAGCGACAGCTGATCTCCCATTGAATCCCCCCGACGGTGAACTTAGGTCACGGCAAGGCCGCAAGATCCCACAAGGCTACGAGCGTCCAGGAGGCGGAGACAAAGGCGTATTCCCGCCAAACATGCAGCTGCCATATTCGGTCAGGCGAATTCGTGCCCCCGGAGGCGGAATTCAATTCGCACGGGTGTTCCTGATTTGTGGCGGGAGTCAAGTACTGAGTCACCTGAGGTTGAAATTCCCCGACGGCGGCACGCCCGGTGGGTGCACTTCGAGAAGCGGAACATGGGCAACAATGGTGCAAGCGATCCTCAATGAATGGCGCAAATGGCGCATCGTAGCCGCCGACTTGCAGGGTGCGGTCATGGGGATGAGAGATCGGGATCGGGTGGGTAGCCTTTTTCCCGGAGCCAGGTGTCGAGGGCCAGGGCGACGATGTCTCCGTGGGCGATGTCGGTCTCGGCGTTGTAGCGGCGGATGCGTCGCTGGAGCTGGAGGACATCGGGGACGGCGTAGTTGAGTTGTCCGCGTTTGGTGTGCCGGTTGCTGATGATGTCGAGCGTGTCCGGGTGGGGCGTGAGAGCGTCGTCGGCTGGCTGGAACTCGGTGTCGAGAGCGTCGGCGATTTCACGTAGTAGGCGTGCGTGACGGGAGTGATTGGGCACGAGAGCTGCTCCGGTTGATCCTCCTAGGCGGATAGCTATCCGCCTATTGGGCTATTGGAATAGTCGGCAGGGAAGGTGGCCGCGTCCTGGCGTGGATGCGGCCACCTTGTGTGCTGCGGTCGTGTTCAGAAGCCGCGGGCGGTAAGCCACTCATCCAGCGCGACCGAGACGATGTCGCCGATGGGCAGGTGATCGAGTTCGTTGTCGAGCGCGAAGCGCTTGATCCGCTTCTTCAGCTTCAGTGCAGCGGGGACCGACGAGTCGAGGCTCTCGCGCGCGATGATGCGCTGGTTGAGAACGACGGCGGCGTCGGGAACGTCCGAGGGGCGACCGGGCCCGTGCGCATACGGCGTACCCTCGCTGGGCGCCTCCTGCGGTCGAGCGCTCTGTTCCTGGTATCCCGGGCCCTCGGTCCTCACCGGGAACGTCCTGCCGCCTGACATCGGAGGAACTGCCGGGCGAATGGCCACCTCGGCAGCCGGGACCACAGGCTGGGCCTGCTGCTCCACCGGCTCGCCAACGGCCCCGGCCCCCGCTTCTGGGGCGACGACGGCCGGGCGAACCGGCTGACTCGCGGCCGGCTCCGGCACGGGGCCGCTCCGCGTGACCTCAACGGTCGGCTGGGCAGAGGGCTCCGCCACTTCCGGGGCCGTCTCGGTCCGGCCTCGTGCCGACTGCCCGATGGGAACCGTCGAAGGAGCGGGCTGAACCTGCGGCTCGCCGACAGGGGGACGGCCTTCGCCCTGGGCGGCGGCCTCTTCAGCAGCGAACTGCTCGGGGGTGAGCTCAGCGGCCGGGGGAGGAGGCGGGGCCGCCTTCCTGGCCCCGCCCAGCGTGCGACCGGCGCGGCGGGCCGGGGGCTTCATACGCTCGGTCATGCCGTCAGCTCCTTCATCAGTTCGGCGTACTCGCTCAGCTCGGTCGGGATCTCGCCGAAGGCCTCCATGTAGTGCACCCAGGAATGGATGACGGTCTCGGCGAGCGGGAACGGCTCGTCGCGGTCCGGGCCGATGCCCTCACCCTCGGCGGGCTCCAGGAGCCTGTCCTTCGCGTTGCGGGGCAGGCTGGTGCGGTCGTCGGCCTTGACCAGCACGACGTGGGCGGTGACGCCGCGGTCGTTGCGGGCGGCGGCGCGCTCGGCCTCGTCGAAGGTGGCCACGAGCTTGCGGCGCTCGATCTTGGTGGGGGCAACCGGCACGAGCAGCAGGTTCGCCTCGGTAACAGCCTCGTGGAACAGCTTCGCGCTCCCGCCGCCGGCGTCGACCACGATCGCTCCGAACTCGGCACGCTTCTCACGGATGTACTCGGCGATGTCATCGAACGGGTACCGCTCGACCACCAGGTTCTCCGG